>CBDUZY010000190.1:0-6021 GCA_965371825.1 uncultured bacterium | reverse complement strand
ATCAGACAGCACACCGGTCCACTTGCCGAACTCACCGCCCAACTCGATCACCGTGCCGGCGAGGACAAAGCGGTCGCCCTGAAGCGAGGCCTTCGGGCGACGCTGGAGGAGGTCGATGCTCTTACGCGGGGTCTGACCTCCTGGTTGATCGACGGCGACGCGCCCTTCATACAACGCGTGATTGTGGCCGCCCGCCTCACACACACGCTCGAGACCGCGAAACTGAGGAAGGTGCGCGGAGCGCGACTCGCCGAACTCACCGACTTGCTGCTCGGCGCGCTACCCGCTGACTGCGCCGTGTCACCGCCGGCGCCGACGTCAAGACAACGCGGCATGCTCCGCCAGTTCGCCTTTGCCTGCACCGAGCACGTAACCCTCGCGGAGCGGCGGGGGGGCCTTCTGCAACGATGGCGCATGCGATCAAAGCAGTTGCGCAAAGCAGGTCTATTCCTCGCCGGCAACGGCGCGGTTCCGCGGTTGCCCGGGTTCCAAGGAGACGCCACATTCGCTAAGGTCGAGTCTGTTCATGGTGCGGGCAACCAAGGCGACGAGATCGAGGAACTCTTGACCAGATACCTTTCGGCTCGCATCGCCGGACGAAGCCTGTTCGGGGCGGGTTACTACGGTTGGCCGATCTTCAGCGGTTTGGGCGCCCTGTGGCTTCTCGTGGCAGCCGTTGGTTGGCTGGCACGGTACTCTGCCGCGGCGGCCGGGCGAACATCGCTCCGCATGAATGACGTGAGCCGCGCCCTCGGAATCGCCGACCGCGCCGCGACAAGGCTGCCTGCACTGGGTACCATGACCGAGCGTGCCCGAGTGACCTATCTCATGACCGACGATGGTCTCGCTCGGCTGCTTCACGAATACGCCATTGTGGAACACGAACCATGATATCCGCCGAGGAGTTCGCCTCAAAGATCGATCACACTCTGCTTCGCGCTGAGGCGACGGCGGACGAGATCGACGCTTTATGTGACGAAGCTCTCCGCTACGGATTCGCGGGCGTGTGCGTGAACCCGGTTCACGTGCGGAGGGCGGCCGAGCGTCTGGCGTCATGTGGCGGCGGCTCCTCGGGTCCCGCACGGATCCCCGCAGTCGTCGCGCCGGTCGGATTTCCATTGGGGGCCAATCTCACCGCGACAAAGGTAGACGAAGCTCGGCGCGCCATCGACGATGGAGCCAGGGAAGTCGACATGGTCGTGAACCTGGGCGCTCTCGTAGCCGGCGATCACAAGGGTGTGCGGGCGGACATCGAGGCGGTGGCACGTGTCGTGCACGGGAAGTTGCAGGACGGGAATCTGAAAGTGATCCTGGAAACCGGCGTTCTGACTCCCGAGAGGATCATACTAGGGTGCCGTTGTTGCGCGGAGGCCGAGGCGGACTTCGTGAAGACGTCCACGGGATTCCATCCGAGCGGAGGAGCAACGGTTGACCAAGTTAGACAACTGTATCGGTGCGCGTCACCGCTCGGTGTCAAAGCTTCGGGTGGGATTCGAACAGCCGCAACGGCGCTGGAAATGCTCGAGGTGGGTGCGACGCGCCTGGGCACGTCCGCGGGCGTGTCGATCGTCGAGGAGTTGAGAAGGCAGAGTTGTTGACGGAGTCCATGCTTGAATTAGAATGGCCGCAAGCGTATTGACCCGTCCGGCAAACTTGGAGCACATCAAATGGAAGACGAAGTTGCCAACGTGTGCAGTTCGTGTGGATCGAGCGTTTATAAGCAGCACATAAAATCGGGAATCGCCCGGTACGAGGGCGACAAGCTGCTCTGCTCACATTGCGTCGTGGATTCCGAGAGCAGCGGTGGCAGCGAGACGTTCGAGCCCATCGAGATCGAAGACGACGGCAAACGCGCATCGCCCGAGAAGGCCGATTTGTCGAGCAGCCGAATCCAGGCGGCAACCTCGGGCGCCTTCGGCGCCGGAGGTGGTTGGGATGACTCCAAGTTCAAGCGGGCGGTGGACGCCAACAGGGCCGGCGCGACTCGTTGCCGAATGTTCCACTGCAAGCTCTCCCAGGCAGCCTTGGATTTCGTTATCAACCAGATCAACGAGTGGCTTGATGCCAACGAGGACATTCGCTTGAAGTTCGTGGATGCGAACATCGGGCCGTTCGAAGGCAAGCACGTGGAACAGAACCTGATCATCACCGTTTTCTACTAGAATAACAAGCGGCGGACGGGAGCCGTGCTTCTTGCGCGTCCTCGCCGCCGGATCACATCCGCGACCTTTGATCCGAGCGGTGGGCCGGAGGCGGATCAATCGGACAGCACGACAACATGTCTACCGTCCCGTTTCACTGGTGGGTACTGTTCACCGTCTTCGTCGCGCTGATGCTGGTGCTCGACCTCGGCGTGTTCCACCGCCGCGCCCATGCCATCCGGATCCGCGAAGCCGTTGGCTGGAGCGTATTCTGGATCGTCCTGTCACTTGCGTTCAACCTGGGATTGTACTTCGTGTGGCCGGATCAGGTCGGCGGCTACACGCCGAAGGAAGCGGCTCTGACTTTCTTCACCGGCTATGTGATCGAGAAGGCTCTGAGCGTCGACAACATCTTCGTGTTCGTCATTCTGTTTCGGTTCTTCAACGTTCCGGCGCTGTATCACCACCGCGTACTCTTCTGGGGCGTGGTCGGAGCGATGATCTTCCGGGCGATCTTCATCGTTGCGGGCGTCGCGTTCATCGAGAGATTCCACTGGGCTGTTTACGTGCTTGGGGTCTTCTTGATCTTCACGGGCGTCAAGATGGCGCTGTCCGGGGACAGCGAGGTGCACCCGGAACGGAACCCGGTCCTCAAACTGGCCCGACGCTTCCTGCCGGTCACTCCGGGATACGTGCAGGCGAAGTTCTTCGCCTGGCAGGACGGGCGCCTGTTCGTGACACCCCTTTTCATCGTTCTGCTGATGGTGGAGACGACGGATGTCGTTTTCGCCGTCGACTCGATCCCGGCGATCCTCAGTATCACTCACAACGCGTTCATCGTCTATACGTCCAACGTGTTCGCGATTCTCGGGTTGCGCGCGTTGTACTTCGTGCTCGCCGGAATGTTGGACTCATTCCACTATCTCAAGTACGGCCTGTCCGTCGTTCTCGTCTTCGTCGGTGTAAAGATGCTCTTGGAGGGGTGGGGTTACGACGTTTCCACGGGGGTATCGCTTGGTGCCGTGGCTGGGATTCTGGCCTTATCGATAATCGCATCGCTGTTGCACCGGCGGCCGGACAGCGAGTCGTGAACCGGTTGTGTGACTAAGGCGGACAGTCAACCGGCCCGGTGTGCGGATAAGCACGGCCTTTCACGGCGTCAACAGCGGAAGCTACGTCGAGGACGTTCACCAGAAGAACAGGGTCCGTGTCGGCCGGTTGAAGCTGCACTCGGGTCTTGCTTAGCGCGACCGGAACGAGTCTGAGGTGGTCCACGATGCTCGCTATATCGAGTACGTTGGGCTGTGATGGCGGTTCGACGGACCCGGGATCCTGAAAGGGTGCCGCGACGTCGCCCCACCGTGCCGTCGTGAGTATCAGTGACTCCGAGTACCCATCCTCTCCGGCGACGGCCTGCTCACAGGCCTCATCCACGACCTGGACATCATAGATCGAACTCGGGGCGACTTCCGGCCCGTACACGTGAATCACCCCTTCGTCGCCCCAATCCATGAAGTGAGGCGTACACTGGAGCTTGGCACCGCGAAGCTCGGTCAGAGGCAACTCCGTATCAACAAATGTCTCGGGCGGTCCGACCCAGCGGATCTGCCCATCGTAAGACGAAAAATCCGGCGGAGGATCAGCCGGTAGGTTCGGCGGCGTGGGACTGTGAAGCTCACTCAGGATAACGCGGATCGCCGTGCGCTTTCCTGGGTTCCCGGGTATGAGCGAAACGTACCTGTTCTTGTCTATCGGATCGGGTTCAAGTTGCACAGCGTCGGCGGCCTGGCAACAAAGGTCCGCACAAACCGGATCGCAGGTGCAGTCGAGCTCCAGTGAGTACACACCGCGATCGAACGTGGTCGCCGCGGAAACCTGAACGTAGTACGTCTGCCCGATCGTCAGGTCCGCCAGGCAAATGCTGGATAGACCTGCGCCGGTCTCGCACGGATAGTCCTCGCTGCAGCCTATCTCGACGAGCGACGCGCAGTCGCCCTCGTAGACCGCGATCGTCGAGTCCGGCTCGCGACTCCCGCAGGTCGAAAGACGTGCCGACGTGGCATTCGCATTAAACTCGAACCACAGCGTTCCATCGTGCAAGGTTCCGCTGCCGCAACTGTATGCGGGGGCCGGCGGATTACTGATGGTTGAGTTGTCGTAATGTCGGACGCTGCCGCAGGCAAGCTCCAGCGCCTGAACACACGACGTGTTATCCGGCGGGAAATCCCAACCGATGGCATCGAAAGCGTTGAGGTCGCCGACGCGGAAGAAATCGGGATAGAAGGTCTCTTGCGTCGCCAAGGACGGATCCATGAGGTAGATCCCCGGATTCTGCGCGTGGAAGTGGGCGCTCTGATACGGCGACCCGTCGGACATACGATACTCGGCGAAGATCAGGTCGGTGACCACGTCATCATCGTCGAACGGTATCGGGGGGTTCTTGTCCACCAGGCGTGCCGTCGTGCCCAGCTCTTCGACGCTGTCAGGATTGTAGTCAGTGCCGTCCCCATCGCTCATCTGAAACCGGTACAGGTCCAGCATCTCGACATCCAACGACCGGAAATCCGCTCCGCTCGTGAAGCCCAGCACGTGGCCGACCTCGTGAATCACGACGTCCTGAAAACTGTGCGCGCCGACATCGATGACCGGTGGCGTGAAATCCCACGAGAAATCCGAGTTGAAGACCATCTCCGCCGAGTACCCCGACGCCGAACCGATGGCCGCCTGGTAGTTGGCAACGGAGATCCACACCCTCGTCTCGTCCGTCACTTCGTCTGATAACGCGCTATAGCGCACCGGAAGAGTGGTGCCACCGGGAAGGTACTCTTGCAGGCTGTCGCTGGCGTCCATGTCCGCCTGAAGTCCGTCGCGCACGAACGGCCACAGATCGGACACGTAGCTGTTATCAGTCGAGCCGAGCAACCCAGGCCCCATCGAGAGGAAACCCACCTCGATAAGCACCGTTACGGGGTCCGTGAACTGGCTTTCGATGAACTGCTCGGCCTCGGCAAAGGCCTCGGCCGCCCCTTCCGGCATCGAGGAAGGAAAGTCGAAGACAAGGTCGAACGCCACCGGACCCACGGCCGCGACACCACCCGCAAGCGGTTCACGTCCCGCCCTCGCCAAGCGACTGGCCGCGGCTAGCTCCTGCAGCTCCGAGATTGTGAAATGGGATGTATCGCTGCCGCACATCGGTCGCCAGACCCTTTGGCTCTCGACTTCTACGACTGTGCCGTCCGCCCGGTGGACTACCCGCTGCGGACCCTCTTCTACAAAGATGGGAAGACGGGCCTGCGAGGCACTGGTCGGCGGCTCCGCAAGTGCGGTCGTGACCAAGATCAAGCCAGCGGCGAAACCGAAAGTGCGCATACCGGCGATACTGATTAGCGAACCGCGAGAGATGCTCACATGCTCCTCCCCCGCCGAATGTTCATGCGGCGAGTCTCAATCCCACGCTCCCGGGTCCACTGTGATCCCCCCGCGGTGCCTGGGCCAACATCAAGGATACCGGACGCCCCCTCCGCGCTGCAACCTCAAAAGTTGATCGTGCGCCCGCCGCTCAGGCAACTTCTCGTAATGCCTTACCGAAACCGTAACTACCGCTGCCTCGCGCGGACGTCGGGTATTCCGGTTCAACTCCAACGCCGGAGGAGTATTTCGCCCCACTCGTTAAAGCACGGGTGCGTTCCGTACACCCGCGACTTCGGGAGCCGCCCATTTCGCGGCGGGACAGCTCCACACGTTCGATACGCTCATTCTAAGGTAGCCTAAGGGCTCGGGTCAACGTGGAACTCGCACGAGTACGCAGACCCAGGAATGGCGAGTGCCGATAATACCGGCCGAACATCCGCTCCACTGAAAGTTGAATTCGCGGCTCGGC
>CBDUZY010000189.1:0-6050 GCA_965371825.1 uncultured bacterium | reverse complement strand
CTCGCGATCGTCGGGAATCGCGACGAATTCCAGAAGGCGGCCTTGGGGATCGAGGCGTACGGTGATCATTCCTGCCGAAAGTGGGGGGTCCGTCGGCGATACCCTGCCGGCTTGAACAAGCGAAAACTCGTAGTGCATGTTCGCCGTAGTGGCTACGAGCGGCGTCGGGCTCTCACGATACCAGAACCTAATGAACGGGACGGTATCGGTGTGTGATTCATCGAGCCATTCGTGGATCGATCCCGCCTCCGGGATAAAGCGAAGTATCTCGGAGTCATATTCCAAACCGTACGCGCTGTCTCTCCCCGGTGCGGAGTGGCCGAGGCGCTCAACGATGTCCCTGGCCTGCTTGGCGAGCACCTGCGGAGGCTCAGGCAGGTCGATCCGCTCGATCAGGCGAGTGTCCCTGGAGATGAGCGCGGTCCCCACAAGGCCGGCGAAGACGCACAGGAGAAGTGCAACCGCGACCCAAGGCCGCAATACGCCTTCCTCACCCGCAGCGGCCACCATATCCGGCGATGGCGTCTCCCCGGCCTCGAGCGCCGCCGCGAGTGGATCGCCGCCTGGTAGCGCCGCCGAGACGGTCAAGGCAGACGACGGCCTTTGACGAGGATCCCGTTCGAGGCAGCGCATGATCACGCGCTCGACCGCCGGATCGAGGTCGGCGATGATGCTTGTCGGGGTCGTGACCGTCTCCACGCCTCGCATGCGCAACATCTCTTCGCGCGTGTTGGCCTTGAAGGCGGGCTGACCGGTAAACAGCTGATAGAGCACCAGTCCGAGCGAGTAGATGTCGCTCTTGATGGTGACCTCTCGGCCTTCAAGCTGTTCGGGAGCCATGTAGGCCGGGGTGCCCGCGCCCACGTCCCTGGCGTCCTCGGCGAAATCCGCCGCGAAGCCTGCGAGGCCGAAATCGGTGATGCGGACCTTGCCACGCCCGTCGATCATCACGTTGTGCGGCTTAAGGTCGCGGTGCAGGACGCCCTTTTCATGGGCCGCGGCAAGTCCGGCGCAGAGCTGTCGGGCGATCTGGACGGCCTTGTCCTGCGGCAACCGCCCGATGCGACGAATCAGCGAGGCGAGATCCTCGCCGTCCACGTATTCCATGGAGATGAAGTGCTGACCCTCGGCCTCGCCGATGTCGTAAACCCGACAGACATTCGGATGCGAGACCTGGCGGGCAACGCGCACTTCGTTTAGGAAGCGTTCAAGCCGGTGTGCCTTGTTGGCCAGCGCCTTCGGGAGGAACTTCAAGGCTACCGGCTGGCGCAGCTTCAGGTCATCTGCCCGATAGACCTCGCCCATGCCACCCTTGCCGAGCAATCCGACGACACGATAGCGTTCGGTGAGCATAGTGCCCGGCGTGAAGCGGGCGTCGTCAATCGTGGCTGACGAGGATCCCGATGGCACCGGGTGCGCGACTCTCGCCGAGGGCCTTGGAGGGGCCGTAACCGTCGGCTCGGGCGCTATCCCCTGGACCGCGAGGCCGCAGTATGGACATAGACAGCTGTCCTCAGGGATGTCGCGTGTACAACCTGAACAGGTGACCATGGCTGTGGGGATGTTATCACCTCCCCGGAGAATCGCAATTAGACGGCGGCCAGCGTGCCCAGAAACCAGGGACGGAAAGGCGCGCGCAGGGTGAGCGCGTCGGTTATCGCCGTTCAGGTCAGCCGGGTTGCAGCTGGCGGGCGGGGCGACGGCGGGACCTAGAGGCGACTGGCGGAACATATGATAGTCCACCAGGTCCGTGTGGCCGTCGCCGTTTAGGTTGGAAGACGTTTGCGCCGCGCTTACCGGGCGCCGAACGTCTCATCCCAGCCGTCGTTTGACTGCGACGGATCCGAATCGCACTCGGTATCGCCGCCGAACAGATCGAGAAGTTCCTTGGCTTCCTCCGGCGTGACGTGCTCCGGTTTTTCCGAGGTAGGCGACGGACTCGGCTGGGTCTTGCCGGGCGGCGGGAACAGCTCGGCTACGAAGTCAATCGCGCTGGTGTGCCGACAGCGCCGCCGCCGGGCCTCGTAGGAGATTGCCTTGTCACCCGTCACCACCCGAACCGATGCCGGGTCCTTCGCCCCATGAATGAACTCGACGATAGTGTCATCCGCGGGCACGGGGGCGCTAAAGCGAACCGCGATGCGGCTCGACGACATCTGTTTGGAAAGCCCTCCCCGTGGAGGCGCCCCATCAAACACGAGCGTTACGTCGGCGCTGCCTTTGCGGGCCCAGCGCTCGATTACCTTGACCATCGTCTCGCGCCCGACGAGCGGCATCGGGGCATGGGAGTGCATCGCGAACAGGAGGTTGTTGCCGTCGATTATGACGTGCTCGGTCATTGTCGATAGTATCGCACATCGAGGCGACGCAATCGACCGCGCCGCTGGCGCCCGGCCGGGATCGTTCACCCGCGGGTGGTAGCCAACCAGTACCGATTCCCGTGCAGACCGCCGCCGGCGACCTGGAGAGCGTACCCGTTGCATCCCTGTAGCGATCTGGTACTGTTTTCAGGATCAGAGGGGCCGTAGCTCAGTTGGGAGAGCGTCTGGTTTGCAACCAGAAGGTCGCCGGTCCGAGTCCGGTCGGCTCCAGTGTGTCAGACGGTGTCATTTGACGCTTACTACTGTCAGCACAACGACTTGCGTCATCTGCTGTCCGCTTCCAGCCGCAGTGCCAGAAGCTGCCACGCGAAGCTGTGAAATGCCATGCCTCGGTACAAGCCCTGGTACAAGCGGTCCGCGAAGCTTCACATCGTAGGTTCCGGTCGCTGCATCGATATCCTGCTCTGGTTTCTTGATGCAGGGCATGGACCCGAAGCATCGCGCGGACTAAAGCCCGCGGCTCAGCGCGGCGTTCTCGCCATTCGACATTCACCATTCCGCATTCCCCGACGTTACAGGCTGCAACGTTGGGGTCTAGTAAGCGTAGTATGCGTGGTAGTGGTCGCGGATGGCGACGTCGACGTTGAAGATGGCCGAGATCAGGGCGGCACGCATCCACATGCCGTTGCGCACCTGCTGCCAGTACTTGGCCTGGGGCAGCGAGTCGAGTCTCTCGTCGAGCTCGTGACGGCGCGGCAGGGGGTGCATGATCACGAGATCGGACTTGAAGTCCCGGGCCATCTCGTGCGTCAGGGAGAAGCGGTAGTAGTCGATCGACTTCGACTCGCCCTTGGCGTCGTGCTCGTCCTGCAGGCGGGTCATGTAGACGGCGTCGTACTCACCTATCGACTTGCGGAGGTCATCGGCCATTGCGTACTCGATGTCGTGCCGGGTGAGATAATCGAGAATGTCGTCGCCGATCTTCAGCTCCGGCGGCGAGATGAAAACGAGCCTCACACCGGGGTAGCGGCAGAGTAAGTACGCCAGCGACCGCACGGTCCGACCTCGCTTGAGGTCACCCACGAATGCGATCGTCTTTCCGGCAAACGCGTTATGCGTGTAACGCGGCGCCGTTCGCACACCCTGAGGGCGAGAGAAGCTGCGATACAGTGTGTAGATGTCGAGCAACGCCTGCGTGGGGTGTTGATCCTTGCCGGACCCGGCGTTGACCACCGGGATCGTGCGCGGCATGTCGTTAAGCATAATGGCTACGTGCTCGGCGAAGCCCTCCTTCGGGTGTCGCATGACGATCAAGTCGAAATACTGGCTCACCGTGCGGATCGTGTCGTCCTCCGACTCCCCCTTGACCTCCGACGACGTGGAGCGATCCCGAACGGAGTTGTGGGGCATCCCTACAACCTGGCACGCAGCCGTAAACGACAGGAAGGTCCGCGTCGACGGCTGAATGAAGTAGAGCATCGCCCGCCGGTGGCTGAGTAGGGTGCGAAGAAACTGGCTTCCCTGCCGGGCGTTGCTGATCGTCCGGATCATGTCCGCGAGCTGGCACAGTTGATCGACCGCCTCCCGATCGAATTGCTGCGCCAGCACGACGTGGAAGGCCTTGTCGTTTCGATTAAGTGCCGCGATCCTGTGGGTCGTGTCCCGTTGAGTCTCGGGTTTCTTCTGCATGTCCGTCGCTTGCATTGCTCCCAGCCTCACTCTCACTGCGCGCCGGTTCCCCGGTTTTGCCTGAAACTTCATCTCCAACCCGCGTACAAATTAGTCCGATTGCACGGGAGTAGACACGCGCCAACGCCGCCTGTCAAGCGACCGGCGGGGGTGGATGCTGTCGGTGGTAGCCTCGGTCCGGCCGCGACCTACCGGAAAGTCGGCCCCACATTCGGCTGGGGTGCCCCACAGGCCGGGTGCAGCCCTGTGGCGGATGTGACGGACTTCCGTTACGATGCGTCGCTCCCTCGGTGGTTGTGACTTTTGAGGGCGACGGCTGTCGATGAAGCCGCACCATGGACGTGTACGCACAGGAGTGACCGATGGCACTACTCGAGGTTGGCCAGTTTCGTAACATCGCCCTTGTCGGGCACGGCGGGTCCGGCAAGACTTCGCTCGCCGAGGCCCTGCTGTTCAAGGCGGGTGTCACCAATCGCCTGGGACGCGTGCAGGACGGGAGTTCGATACTCGACCACTCCGACGAGTCCAAGGAGAAGCTGTCGTCACTCGACTCGGCGGTCTGTTACCTTTCGCACGACGGGCTTCATGTGAACATCGTCGACACGCCGGGGACCGCGTCGTTCTGCGGTCCGGCGATCGCGGCGCTCGCCGCCGGGGAGTGCGCCGTCGTTGTGGTTTCGGCGGCGTCCGGCATTCAGGTGAACACGCGACGGATGGTAGACCGAGCCCGCGAGTACGGCCTGGGCGTGTGGATCGTCATCAACCACATAGATGCGTCGAACATCGATTTGCCAGCGCTCGTCACCCAGCTTCAAGAGTCGTTCGGACCTGAGTGTGTTCCCCTGAACCTCCCGACGAACGGTGGCAAGGGCGTCATCGACTGCTTCAAGAACGAGTCGGGGGCGGCGGACTTCTCCGACGTGGGCGACGCTCACACCGCCTTGATCGAGGCCGTCGTCGGGGCTGACGACGCCCTCATGGAGAAGTACTTCGGCGGTGAGCTGTCGGACGAGGAGGCGGAGAAAGCGGCGGCTGACGCGGTCGCTAAAGGCGCGTGCGTGCCGATCCTGTTCACCAATTCGCTCGAGGACGTCGGGATTACCGAGTTTCTCGGTGCCCTTCGGTCGTTCTGCCCCAGCCCGCTCACCGGTCTGAAGCGAAAGTTGGTCGACGGTGAGACCGAGACTGTCATCGACCCCGACCTCGACAAACCGTTCGTCGGCCAGGTATTCAAGATTGCCACCGACCCGAAGAGCAACATCAAGTACCTGTCCATTCGTGTTCACGCCGGCAAGCTGACTTCCGATATGTCGCTCAAGACCGTCGGAGAGACCAAGGGGACTCGCCCCGGGCACGTGATGCGTTCCCTCGGGGTCGAGCACAAGGAGATGGAAGCCGGGGGCGCGGGTGATGTCATCGCCCTCGCCAAGCTGGATTTCGCCATTGGCGACGTTCTGTTCGTCGGCCAGGGCGGCACGATCTCGATGCCCAAATCGCCAGAGCCCATGTTCTCGCTCGCATTGGAGTCCAAGTCGCGCGGCGACGAGGACAAGATCGGCGTCGCCCTGAAGCGGTTCGCCGAGGAGGATCCGTGCTTCAAGTCGGAGCGAGGGACGGGTGGGGAGTTGGTCGCTCGCGGTATGGGCGAGATGCAGCTACGGGTCTACCTCGCCCGCATGGCCAAGCAGTACAAGCTCGAGGTCGACACCAGGCCGCCGCGGATTCCGTATCGCGAGACCATTATGGGCACGGCCCGCGACGTCGAGTATACCCACAAGAAGCAGACCGGCGGCGCCGGGCAGTTCGCACGGGTAATCGTGAATCTTGTGCCGGCCGAGCGCGGCGAGGGGTACGAGTTTGTCGACAAGATTTTCGGCGGGGCGATAGATCAGCCGTTCCGTCCGAGTGTGGACAAGGGCGCCCGTGCTCAGATGGCTGAAGGCGTCCTAGCCGGTTACCCCGTCGTGGACGTGAAGCTCGAGCTCATCGACGGCAAGACCCACCCGGTGGACAGCAAGGACATCGCCTTCCAGATCGCCG
>CBDUZY010000188.1:0-6051 GCA_965371825.1 uncultured bacterium | reverse complement strand
AAGCGATCCATCCTCGTAGAGTTCGACCTGTCCCTCATCGGAGAGCATGTTCGACCTTTCAGCCAGGAATCTCGTTCGCCCGACTCGCTCCAGGCACCAGGCAGCGATGCCCCGGACCTGCGGCGTCGGATGATCCAATGCCGAAACGATCGAGGGGACAACCGGCTCGACGGGCTCGCCCGCGAGCGACCCAAGTCGACCTATCGCCCAAAGTACTCCGGGCCTGAAGCGGTCGAGGTCCTCCTCAGCCAGGCTCGCGATCAAAGACACAACGATAGGAATGTACTCGGCGAACAGCTCGGGCTTGCGGCGGACGATCTCGGCCATTGCCTCCGGAGCCCGCCAGCAGACGCCACCGGATTCGTCACTCAGCAACCATAGAAGACGTCGCAAGTGGTCGCGAACGTACTCGGGATCATCTTCGGCGATGCGTGCGGCCGCTAGACCCATCGCTTCGACGGCCCGCCACGCGATCAGTGGTTCCGCGTCGAACGTCAGGGACGTCAGGAGCCCAAGAACACGGCGCTTCTCCACGGCCAGCGCAACCAGCCCGTCGCAATCCCATCGTTGCAGCAACTCTCGGAGGCGTCTTTTCACGTTTGAATACACAACACGCGGGGTCCTTCCTGTCTGTCGCACCCGCGGCGGTAGTAGCTGACCACCCGCAGCTTCACCCAGGGACAGCATCCGGTGAAACCGGGCAAAGTTCAGCCGCTTGGCCCGTGGTCAGCAGAGTCCTGTGTTTCTGCATCTGTTACCACACCGCCGGCGTTTTGTTTTTTCCATGGCACCTGGGCCGGAAAACACTCATTCACTCCAGCAACGAGCGTGCCGCCAATGCTGCTTTTGGCACGCCTGTTGCCAGACTACTGCGCGGGCATTGGGCCACTCGGCCCAAAGAATGCGCCCGCTTGTGATTATGTGTTTTATCGAATAGAACACTGTTCGTGCCAGCGCAAGCGCATGCCAGTACGCATGAGAGCGTCACGCGTACAGAAGCAAAGTGAGTGTCACTGGAACGGGCTTGGCCTGGAGTCATCTGCTCCGGAGAGTCCGATAAAGCCCCAGATCGGGCCGGGAAAAGCCCCGCCAAGTGGACAGGACGGCGCACGCGTCCACCTAGAACGCGTCGAGCCTTCGAGTTCGCGCGGTCTCAAGGACGAACCGACCGCCAAGGAGACGTCGCAATGACCGAAGCCGTGCAAGGTGGCGTACGAATCAACCGGACCGACCTTCGATTGATCAAGGACGACATCACTGACCTGGAGATCGATGCCTTTGTCTTCTACGCCCAGCCGGACCTGGTCCTCGGATCAGGATTCGGTAACGCCATATCCGTTCGGGGCGGCCTGACGATCCAGAAAGAGCTGGACGACCTGGGTGCGGCGCCGGTTGCGACCGGTGACGCTGTCATCACCGAGGCGGGCAACCTCAAGGCCCAGTACATCATTCATGCGGTGGGCCCGAGGTTCCAGGAGGAGAACATCGAGGGCAAGCTGCGAACGACGCTCCTAAACTCCCTGACGTTGGTGGAAGAGAAGGGTATCAAGCGGATCGCCTTCCCGGCCATGGGCGCGGGCTTCTACGGAATCCCCGCGGATCTCTGCGCCCGGGTGATGTTGGAGACGATCAAGAGCCACCTGGTGGGCGAAACCGGCATCGCAGAAGTCGTCATCTGCGTTTTGGACACGCCCCAATATGAGGCCTTCAAGGCCCCAATTGCGACCTTGGCCCAAGCTGAGAAGAGCATGAGATGAGCGAAAGCAACCTGCTTCACTTTTCGGAACACACGCTACAGGAAGTGGCCCTGGTGTTCATGACCCTCGTGTACATCACGCGTATCGTCTGGTTCCTACGTTTCAAGGCCGGAAAAGAACGTCAAGGGCCCACGGGATCACTGGACACCTCGCCGCGCAAGGGCATCTTGTATTCGTGGGCCAACGTCGCCATGCCCTGGGCGATGGAAAGCACGCGTAGCAAGTTCATCTTGTACGTGCAGTTCGTGATATTCCACGTCGGTGTGACGGCCGCGATCCTACTGTCGTTCATCATACCTTACCTGCCCGAGTTGCTGGAGAGCGCGGCTGTTGTGCGGGTCCTGCAAGTCATCATCGGCGCGGCATTTCTGGTCGGAGTCCTACGGATCATCCGGAGGGTAGGCAGTCGCTATATGCGTGCGATCAGCTCGCCGGATGACTATTTCTCGCTCCTGCTTCTGACAGTATGGTTCCTGTCGGCTGTGCTTGCGGTGCCCAACGACTCGACCGGCGGCGAATGGCACTTGCTCACCTACTTCATCCTAACGGCATTCTTTCTGGTCTACGTGCCGTTTAGCAAGATTTCTCATTACCTTTATTATCCTTTCACCCGGTACTACTTCGGCAAGACCATGGGGTATCGCGGCGTATACCCGATTCAGCGCGGTTAGGTGGACGGGCAGGCCAGTGCCGGCAAGTGACTGACAAGAAGAGAACGACTTTATGAGTGGAAACCGAACCAGATCTCACAAGGCCGAGAAAGTCCTGGAACGGATGGGCCAGAAGCTCAACCGGCAGATTGTCGGTTCGCTGACGGCCTGTGTGCACTGCGGCATGTGCACCGACTCCTGCCATTACGTTCTGGCCAATCCCGGCGATCCGACTTACGCACCGGCGTACAAGGCCGACCGGATCCGGAAGCTGTTCAAACGTCACTTCGACTGGACCGGGCGGGTTTTTCCGTGGTGGGTCAAGGCCGGAAGCGTCTACACCGACGAGGATCTCGAAGAACTCAAGGACACAGTGTTCGGCAAGTGTACGAACTGTCGGCGTTGCTCGATTAACTGCCCGATGGGCGTCGATCTCGCGACGTTTAACCGGATGGCCCGCGGTCTGCTCGTGTCGGTCGGAGTCATGCCTGAAGGCGTGGCCGTTGTCAGCAAGGATCAGTGGGAAATCGGCAACCAGATGGGCGTCCTCAAGGAGGAGTACCTCGAGACGCTCGAGTGGATGGCGGAAGAGCTTCAGGATGAGCTCGATGATCCCAGCGTGGCGATCCCCATCGACAAGACCGACTGCGAAGTCGTGTATTCGATCAACCCTCGTGAGGCGAAGTACGACCCGCGCAGCATCTCCGACGCCGCCAAGATATTCCACTACGCCGGCGAGAAGTGGACTATGCCCAGTGAAGGCTGGGACATGACGAACTTCGGCCTCTTCTCGGGTGATGATGCCCTCGGCGGTTCCGTGGCCCGGAGATTGTACGAGAAGGTCATCGAGCTTCGCGGCAAGCGCCTGGTCATCTCCGAGTGCGGCCACGGGTATCGGTCAACCCGCTGCGAGGGACCCAACTGGGCGCAGTTCGACGTCCCGTTCGAGATGGAAAGCTCCGTCAATACGATGATCCGCTATATCAAAGAGGGCCGGATCAAGGTCGACAAGACGAAGAACACCGACCCCGTCACATTCCACGACTCGTGCAATAACGCCAGGAGTTGCGGCCTGTTCGAGGAACCTCGTGAACTGCTGCGCCTGGTCTGCACCGACTTCCGCGAGATGCACCCGAACCGCGCGGAGAATTACTGTTGCACGGGCGGCGGCGGGGCTATGTCGATGTCCGAGTACACGCCGCGACGACTGAAGTCGGGGGTGATCAAAGCTGAACAGCTCAAGGCGACCGGCGCCAAAGCGGTCGTCACATCCTGCCACAACTGTGTAGACGGGCTCACTGACGTGATCCGCCATTACAAACTCGGCATGGAGGTGACACAACTGGTCAACCTGGTCGCCAACGCGCTGGTGGTCGAAGAGAAGGTCGCCGTGCCGATCGAAGAGGTGAAGGCACCCGCCGCAGTTCCCGAAGCGCTCCCACTTGCGGGTCGGACACTCTTGGTCGCCGACGACGAACCCGACCAGGTTACCTTCCTTGCCACGGTATTCGAGGACAACGGGGCGACCGTGCTGACGGCCACGAACGGCGACGAGGCGCTGGAGGTGGCCCGCCGCGAGAGGCCGGATCTCCTGACTCTCGACCTGTCCATGCCCGGACGGGACGTCGGCGAAGTCTTCGAGACTCTGCGCAAGGACCCGGGACTCGAGAACCTCAAGATCTGTGTCATCACAGGCCGACCCGAGCTACGAAAGCTCATCTACGACCGATCCGTCAGGGTCCCTGAGGGATACCTGGACAAACCGGTTAGCGAAGATGAGCTTCTACGCACCGTGCGCAAGATTCTCGAGCTGTCCCAGGGGACAAAAGCCGAGCTTGTCGAGAGGTCTTGAAACAACGGGGGCGAACGGGGAGAATAACTGACCGCGTACTGGGACTGAACGACTTCTGGATTTGGTGATGCATCCCAATCCTTCCCCATATTTCGACGCAGCCCCCTGCTATTTCACGGTCCTGGACCGTGATCTTCGGATCCTCCACGCCAATCAGCGTTTCCGCAGCGATTTCGGCGATCCCGACGGCCGGTTCTGTTATCAGATGTACAAAGGCCGCTCCGAGAAGTGCGAGGTCTGCCCGGCCGACCGGGCTTTCTGGGACGGCAAGAGCCATCGCACCGAGGGGCGAGTAAGGCGCCTGGACGGCGTGGACATAACCGTGCTGTCCGAGGCCACCCCTATCCGCGACGAAGACGGCAATATCACGGCCGTCATCGACATGGCCACCGACATTACCCAGATCAAGAACCTCGAACGCCAGATGCGCCGAAGCCAACGACGCTTCCACCTGCTGTTCGGGGAGGTGCCGTGCTTCATCTCGATTCAAGATCCCGACTTGCGCATCGTCGAGGCCAACCGTGCGTTCCAAGAGGCCTTCGGCAGTTGTCTCGGGCGCAAGTGCTACGACGCATACAAACATCGCACCGAACCCTGTGCCCCGTGCCCGGTTCAGGAAACATTCGAGGACGGCAAGCCCCATACGCGGGAGGAGGTTGTCACGTCGCTCGACGGTAAGCAGATGAACGTACTCGTAACGACCGCACCGATCCCTGACGGGAGCGGGAAGATCACCGGCGTGATGGAGATGAGTGCCGACATCACGCAAGTTCGAGAGCTGGAGGGCCGGCTGACCTCGCTGGGACTGTTGATCGGTTCCGTATCGCACGGACTCAAGGGCATGCTCAACGGGCTTGCCGGCGGCATGTACCTCGTCGACTCCGGGTTCAAGAAAGACGACAAGGCACGAGTCAGCAAGGGCTGGGCGACGGTACAACGCAACGTCGCCCGGATAGGGAGCATGGTTTCGGACATCCTTTACTATGCGAAGGACCGAGTGCCCAATTGGGAGCCGGTTTCTGCCGTGGGGCTCGCCGAGGAAGTCGTCGGGATGATGGAGTCGAGGATCAGAGAGGAGAGCGTGGAGCTGACCACGAGCCTAGACCCCAGCGCCGGAGAGTTCGAAGCTGATACTCAAGCGGTTCGTTCCATGCTCGTGAACCTCGTCGAGAACTCACTGGACGCCTGCCGACTCGACAACGAAAAGAAACAGGTTTATAGGGTCGCCGTCCGGCTGCGGGGATTCCCGGAGCACATCCAATACGAGGTCGAGGACAACGGGATCGGGATGGATCAGGAAACCCGCGAGAAGGCGTTCAGCCTGTTCTTCACCTCGAAGGGAACGGGCACCGGACTGGGCCTGTTCATCTCCAATCGAATCGCGCAGGCTCACGGCGGCACCATAGAGCTAGAGTCGCAGCCGGGCGTCGGGACGCGTTTTATTGCAAGACTGTCTCGGAAGCGACCCCAAGAGCAGGAGCCGAAAGAGACGTTACCTTCTGAGTCAGAAACGGAGGCGCTGCATGACTGACCACGCGAAGACCATCCTGGTAGTTGATGACGACCCCGATGCCCGCGAGTTCCTCACGACCGTTCTTGCGGACAACGGCTACCAGACGATCACGGCTGAGGACGGTGCCGAAGCAATGACGAAGATCGAGCAGACCCCACCCGATTTAGTGTCATTGGATATCACAATGCCGGAGAAATCAGGTGTCGCCGTCTACCGAGCGCTGAAGGAGGACGACCGTTTCAAGAATATCCCTGTCATCATCATCACCGGCATTTCCGA
>CBDUZY010000187.1:0-6052 GCA_965371825.1 uncultured bacterium | reverse complement strand
GACGTTGAAGCGCAACTGGTGGTATTTGGTATAAGCTCCCGAGTAGCGTTGCGCTCTGCCCCACCGTTTCCAGTCATCGTAGTTGTTCGGATGGTGAATGCCGACGGACCAGGTTCCGGCTGAAGGGTCGCTGGTCGTCCATCCGCTCCAGAAGACACCCGCGGGCAACACGCCTTTCGCCATGAGGAGCGACCAATCGGCACCGAGGCTCCGTCCCGACGTGCCGAGCAGATCGGCGTCATCGCGATAACGGCTTGACATGAATCCACCGCCGCACGTCGAGTGCTGGTAGAACCAACGAAACTCGACCGTTTCGGCTTCGCTTTGTTCGTCGACGCAGTGGGCGCTGGTCAAGAAGTAAGGTGTAAGGTCCGCGTTTTCTGTCGCCAGAAGCGTCCCGGTGCAAATGTACCATCCCGGTGAGCTTCCCGGATCGTCGGCATAGTAGGTGATTCTGGCCACCGAATAGCTCATATCTTCCCAGGTCGGCCAGGTGGGTTCGCAGGGGATGTCCACCATGCAATCGCTCCAGCCCGTGACGTCGCGTTGGTCTCCATCTGCGTCGGCGGCCAAGTGCCGGTAGAAGTGCGCCACTTCGTCGACGGTGAACGGCACGTTAGTCGCTTTCCCGGAGGGATCGAAGTACTCGATGTAAGCCGTGTCACCGGTAACGGTGCTTGACCAGAATTCGCCGGTGAAGCGCGGTCCCGATCCGGTAACGGGACCAACCGCCATGTGGGGTTCGCCCGGCGAGTAGACGTAGAGTTCTGCTCCCGGCGGGAGATGGGCCTTCGTGAAATGGATGCGAAGTTCGGAGGCACCCTCGGCCGCGATTGCCGCGGTCCAGATACGTCCGCCGTCCGTAGAGTCGTACCAACGCCCGTCCAACGGTTCGTCCAAAGACCTGTTCACGCCGACACGCGGGGGCCTGCCCCAATCCGTGCTTGCCTCGTCTTCGGCGAGAAGGGCTGCGACCTCGAGTGCGGGCAGTCGCCGAACCGCGGTCTCGACAGTTGCAGTCTTGACGATCCGTGCCGACGGCAGCTCGACTCGATCTACGACCGGTACGTACTCAGGCGGCCACCTGACCCCTTCTCGTTCCTCCGCCCCAAGCCCGGCTGCGACAATCCCCACGGCCGCTGCGCTGGCCCATAACCACGAACCGGTCATTTGCTTCATTCCGAGGCTCCCGAGTCTCGCAGGGGGTATATCGAACGGTTTGACAGGCAAGGAACACTTCCCCTCCCCGCACCTCCACGCCAACACACATGGCGTTAGCCGCTCCGTGCCCGCGATTGTACCCACCCATTGTATCACATTCGGGTGGATCTCGACAACGGCGCTATCGTTGTTCAGTGCAGCTCGAAGGAAGCCCGCTCTTTCTTGATCGGCGCAACACTGATGAGGATTCGTCAACTGGCACTTGACATCAGGCCGGGAGAACGCTGTCTTATCGGCATTGATCTGTGCTTCGCACTCGGGCGGTGCACCCGAGGGCACATGTTCGTTCCGTGCACTACGCAACTACAGCTGGGTCGAACGCTTACGTCCACATCGGTGCGAGTGTTTTACGCAGCGCTGTCGACGGAGTCTGGGTCCGACGCGATAATCCCGCCGGTGCGGACGCGACCCGAGGCTGTTCATCAAGGAGGAGTTACCGTGAAAAGAGCAACACGCCGCGTGGCAGTCGCCGCCGCGAGCCTTGGCTTCGCGGTGTTCCAGGGTTGTCCGGTTGGTCTGTTACAGGGTTTGCTGTCTGAATGCTTCGGCGAGGGGACGATCTCGTCCGGAGAATACGACGACTTGAACCTGTTCGAGCAGCTCCTTTACGAAGAGAACGATTGTGGTCGTTACGAGTCCCGGTCGATCGATCTCGATGACCTGCTTTGAGCGGGACATCCGCGAGGAACGTTCCCGGGCCAAAGCGCACACCGCGGTTGCCGATTCGCGCTAACCCTCTCGATCGCCACCGGCATGCGGAATGGCGCTGCCTATCGAGCCTACGAAGTCCCTGCAGGCCTCGTAAGCGCAGCGTTGCCAGTCGTCTCCGATAACATCACGGTACTTGGCGTTTTCGTATGCGTAGATGATACCCCTGGACGAGTTCACCAGTGCACCGGACCCGTCGGCCTTGAAGCACCGGGCCACTTCCTCGGCGGTCCGGCCCTGCGCCCCGAATCCGGGAACCAGGAACAGGCAGTTGGGCATAAGCGCCCGGATCATCTCGGTCGATTCGAGGTCACGCGGTGACACCACCGCCCCCACGCAGCTGTATCCGGTATCGCCGATCAAGGCCTCGACCGATGACCATTCCTGAACCATTTGTGCCACATGGTGGCATACAAGCCGACCGTCGCTCGCCGTGACGCCCTGAACCGCCGCGGCGGACGCGTTGCTGGTCTGGACGAGGACGAAGACCCCGCGCCCGGTCTCTCGGGCAACGTCGATGAACGGCTTGACGCCGTCGATGCCGAAGTACGGATTGACCGTCACGGCGTCGGGGATCGCGCTCGGGGGTATATCGGGGTCGCCGGTTCCGCCCAGCTGGGCCTGGGCGTATCTCGCCGAGGTATGGCCTATGTCCGCCCGCTTGACGTCGCCGATCACGATCAGCCCGGCCTGGTGGGCCTCGTGGACCAGTTCGTGATAGACGCGAATCCCCTCACCGTAGAGTGGCTCGAAGAAGGCGATGTTGATCTTTAGCGCCGGCACTAGCGGGGCCACCGCCCCAATCACGCCCCGGCCGAAAGCCAGTATTGCCTCGGCGCCTGCCCTGCGGTCCGAGCCGGGCTCGACGCCCAGGTCCGGAGGCAACCGCTCGATCAGCGGATCGAACCCCACGCACGCGGGCGTCTTCTTGTCACGGATGGCTGCAGTCAACCGGTCGGCGAAGTGCGTGGTCACGGTTTCTCCCAGGCCGCGTCTGATCTACTGGCCCGCGCGGCAGACGGCAGCGATGTTGTACCTCGTGCTTACTCTTCGATCCAGGCCTCGTCCACATGGTCGATGGAGAACATGCGGTTATCACCCTCGAACCCGATGACGCCGTCCTCGTCGCCCTTGTAGCCGAGATCCTCCAGCGACTCAGACGAGGCGTGAACGTCCACCCAGAGCACGTTGCCCTTGCGGTTATGGCGGTCATGAACGGCGGTCCTCGCTTCATGATTGCCGCCGAAACCGGCCATCTCCCCCCGCGAGGGGTCGACCCGCGGAGGATCGAGGTTGAAGCCCTCGTTGCCCAGAGCACTGAGTGTGCGACCGCTCCGACTATCGTGGAACTCGTTGTCCTCGTAGGCGGAGCGTTGCTGCACCGGGAACGACGCCGCCGTCCCCATCGAATCGCCGACCGCGACGCACTCGCCCGGGGCCTTCACCCGAGACAGTGGTACTGACCAGTTCTTGTACGACGTTACGTCGCTGTCGTCGCGCAGCCGGGCGTTGCCCAGGAACTGGTAGTTGTATCCGTAGGCGCCGTTGCGCTCGTCCGTCCACTCCCGCACCTCGGGACAGACGTATATCGGGCTGGCGTAGTTCTGCCGGTCTCCCGGCTGACCGAACTCGTCAACCGTGGTTTTTGTCGGTTGCGGGTCCTCGAAGGGTTTTAGGCCGACCTCGTTGGCCATCATAGCCAGGAACGTCGGTCTATACTTGACACCCCCGACGATCCGCAACCGCCACTGCTCGTCGTTGACCTTGGGCATCCGCGCGGGCATCAACATGCCCTTGTTGTGGTTCGCGTAGAGCACCATACCCTGGCCTAAGGTACGGAGGCGGCTAAGACAAACCGCTGACTTGGCCGCCGCCCGCGATCGCGACAGGGCGGGAATCAGGATCGACACCAGAAGACCGATAACCGCGATTGTCACGAGTAGCTCGATGAGGGTGAACGCTGCTCGGGCTTTGCCTCGCCGCAACGCCTGGCTCGGGCATGGCGCGACAGTGAGCCTCAAGCAATATCTCCAAGTACTCGACGAACCGTTCGAGGCCGCCGGGCGCGATGCAGAAAGCGCTGGACAAAGCGTTGCACAAGACGCTGCGGCAAGCCCTCGCACCGACTCGCCGGGGCGTCGCAAGGGGGAATAATGACACCGACCGGTTACGTCAAGAAGACCTTACCAAACAAGGCGTTTCCGGCTCTTGCGAAACCGAAAACGCCAACGAGGCCGACGGGATTCGAACCCGCAACCACCGGATCGACAGTCCGGTACTCTAACCAATTGAGCTACGGCCCCAGAGTCATACTCGTACAGCGATCACTCCCAGCCCAGTTTGGCCGCTCCCAGGGCCGGTCGATTACTACGCCGCACTTCCCGAGATTGTTACGCCGCACGGCCTGCCCGTCAAGCAGCCGCGGTTACCGGTCGATGGCGGTCGTCCTCCAGCCGCGTGGAGCGGTTCGGCCGCAGGCAGGAGCCTCCTCCGCGTCACACTAGCCTGAGAACGGGTCGGGGTCGAGCTGATCCCGCTTGTCCTCGATCTTGGCCGCCTCGTCCGCGCCGGGCATCGGCTCCTTCTGGGCATCGATGACCGGCCATTCCGCCGCGTACTTGGCGTTGATCTCGATGAAGTCGCTCCACTTCTCCGGCAAGTCCTCTTCGGCGAAGATGGCTTCAGCCGGACACTCGGGTGGGCAAAGCCCGCAGTCGATGCAGACCTCGGGATCGATTGTCAGGAAGTTTACGCCCTCGTGGAAGCAGTCCACTGGGCACACCGCCACACAATCGGTGTACTTGCACTTGATGCACGACTCGCCAACGACATAGGTCATCGAATTACTCTCCGTTTCGCGGGGATCAAACCACTCGCCAAGACGGGATTATAGGGAGTCCATGGTTCGCAACCAGTGGGTCGACCGGCGGGGCCACAATCTCGATGAACGCACGGCCAACACCCAGTGCACTTCGTGCCATGGTGCGGGAGATCCCGAAGGTGAGACCGTCGCCCCCCCCACCCCGCGAGAGTCTTCGGGTCTTTGCGACTTGGCCGCCGGACCGCTCGGACGCGTGTCCTTGTCAGAACCTCCACTGACGCCTAAGTTGCGGTCGATGGCAGCGACCAGACGTTTCGAGTCATCCGCGGGTCTTATTGCCGCCCTTACCTTGCTGTCGCGGATGCTCGGCTTGGTCCGCGAGTCATTGTTCAGCTATTACTTCAGCACCAGCGAACTCCTGTCGGCCTTCCGAATCGCCTTTCAGGTTCCCAATCTGACGCGTCGCCTCTTCGGAGAGGGGGCGCTGTCGTCCGCGATGATCCCCGTTCTGACCGAGAGCATCCGGACTCGCGGAGACGAGGAGTCGCGGCGGTTCGTGGGGACACTTCTGACCGTGCTTCTGGGGGTGCTGGTGCTTGGCGTGGCGATAGTGGAACTGGCCATCGCCGGGTGGCGTGCCGTTCGCGACGACCTGGCCCTCGAGTTCACAGCCCTCCTGATGCCTTATGCGGCGCTCATATGCACCGTCGCCGTCGCGGGTGGCGTGCTGAACGTACGCCGCCATTTCGCAACGCCGGCCGCCGCCCCGGCCCTCCTGAACGTGGCGATCATCGCCGCACTGCTCGGTGGAGCCGGCTATGCGGGCCTGCGAGGCACGGACCTGATGTACGCCGTCTGCGGCGGCGTGCTCCTGGCCGGTCTGCTGCAGATCATGCTCATGGGGATCGCGCTGCGTCGGGTTGCGTTCTTTCCGCTGCTGGGCGGGTCATGGTACGACTCGCGCCTCCGGCGTGTTCTTGTGCTAATGGCCCCGATGGCACTCGGGCTGTCAGCCGTGCAGATCAACACCCTGGCGGACAATGTCATCGCGTACTTGTTCATCGAAGTGGATGGCCAGCGAAGTGGGCCGGCCGTTCTCAGCTACGCTCACTTTCTCTATCAGCTTCCGCTCGGTGTGTTCGGCATCTCGCTCGCGACGGCGATCTTTCCTGTGCTGTCCGCCCGAGCAACCGCCGGAGACCCGCGGGGCATGAGCGAGGTCTTCGAGCGAGGCCTTCGGCTCGCCCTGTTCATCGCTCTGCCCGCGTCGATCGGTTTGATGTTCGTGGCGAGCCCTTTAGT
>CBDUZY010000186.1:0-6060 GCA_965371825.1 uncultured bacterium | reverse complement strand
CGTAACCGTCGAAGAAAATGCCGGGCGTGGACGCACCGTCCACTTCCTCCGGGAGAATCGCCGCGTTGCAGGACTGCTCGAAGCCCACGACGCCGAGCGGGCCGGTTTCGAACACCACTCTCTGATCCACGTTTCCGCAGGCCAGCCAACCGGTCCCGTTTCCGTGCAGGCCTCCCCGATTGGCATGGAAGTATCTCCTGTTCACCTCGGGGTCGTATTCCTCTTCGTCCGCGTCGCCGAACGGTTCCATCCGGTGCGTGAACCCAACGGCGACCAGCTCGTTCGGGTCCACCGGGGCCCCGAAGATCGGGGTCCACGGCGGCGGCGCGGGCGTGATCGTCTTCGGATTAGTGGGTCCCACGGGTTGACCCGGGTTGAAGTCCGGGTTCGGGTACGCGTAGCGATCCTCCCAGGCCTGCCGATACCACGTCGGTTCCGCGGTCCACTTGCGGGTATCCTCCGCGGCGAAGTCCACTCCGGGGGCGGCACGCATCTTGGTCGACGTGACGACGGCGTTGCCGGGACCGTTCTCGGCGATCACGTCCTCCCACGAGTCCGGCGGGTCGTACTGCGTGTGGTAGCCTATGATGCACACCTTGGGGATTACGGACACACCGATGATTATGTCGCGGCACGCAAAACTGTTGTTGTCGGGCCATTGGATCGCGCACACACACTGAGCGTTCGGCGCCTTGTTCAGTGGATCGACCGACCCAATGATCGGCCAGCCACCCGCCTGCGCGATGAGCTCTTCGACCCCGGTCCAGCAAGTCTCATTCCGCCCCGGGCAGTCGTCGTCCTCTGCACAGGGGTCGAAGGACTCAATACAGAATCCGAGGTGCGCGGGGTAGTTGTCGCGAATGTAGGAATCGTCGCCGTACGTCGTCGAGTATTCCGGCGAAGAGCACTGGAGCGGCGTGTTGGCGTTGAGACTGAACGGATCGTAGACCTTGACCCAGTGCTGCCGGGTCGTGAGGATGTTCGGCGGCGAGACGTCCGGGTCTCTCAGGCAGGGATCCCATCTCCGCAGGAAGTTCTCGAACGGCTCGACGAGGTTACACTCTCCGTTGTTGTCGGAGTCATCGTACTCGCAGCGCCCCGGCGGGTCCTCTCGCGACAGGAAGTCCGGTAGCGTCTCACACACAGCAGGTTGGCAACAGGGGTCCGGCTCCTCGCCGTCGCAGTTGGCCGGCCTATCTGCGCAGTCGATCGTCGGATTGAAGAACTGGCACTCATCGGGAATGCCATCGGGGGTAGGTTCGGCGCACGTATCTCCATCAGACGTCAAGGGCAAGCGATCGATAAGGGGATTGGCCGCGATTTCTACGTCGTCGGGTAGCAAGTTCCCGTTGCAGTCTACGAACGGGTTACCGCTCGCATCGGTCCACGTTGTTCCCGGGCAGACGTTCAGAGCCGTCGTGGCCCTCACCCCCGGGCAGCTTGCGATGTCGCCTGGTTCGTATGGACAGCAATCTGGATTGCCATCGTTGTTATTATCGGTCAGGTATACACAATTGTCTGTGTTGTTGGGTATCCCGTCGCCGTTCAGGTCGATCCAGGGGCCGCGGCGGTCGGGAAAGCCATCGTAATCCCAATCCATCAAGTTGCTCGCTTCGTCGAGCGCGTCCCACCGACCGTCACCGTCCATGTCCACAAAGCGCTCGCCCGGCTTCCACACGGGACTGCCATCCGTTGTAAAGTGGAAGCTTCCCATGGTAACGAAGTCCGGTCCGTCGTCCGCGCCATTCGGGTTGCCGTTCAGATCGACGATGCTGCTCGAAAGCGCGTTGAGGAAGCGCTCCGGCGCCCCGTATTCGTACTCCGCGCTTGCATTCAGGTCGTAGAAGTTGGCCGGCGAGTTCCGCAAAGCGGGATCCTCGAGATCGTCGTTCACAGGCGGGTTGCCCTCGGCGCTGTCACGACCCGGGTTGACCAACGGAGGCTGAATCGCCCAGGGAAGATCCATCCAGTCGGTCGTCGTACCGCTGATCACGATGTCGCCGTAACTGATCTCTTCCCAATATTCCGCGAAGGAACCGATGGTATTCTGGTCGTCGGCGTCGAAGTAGATGTTGTGGATTAGCTGCCGGCTGATGAGCCCACCTGCAGGCTGGCCCTGCGGGTCCCGGTTTGGCCCGGGGTATTGCTTCGGTGAGTTGGCCAGGATCACGAGGAATTGGCGCTGCCCGCCCCAGACCATCGCCTGCACGCCAAGCGAGCTGACCAGGCCTACGAGCACCAGCCTTCTGATTCGGGCCATCGAACCGCCGTGTTTCAGTGATTTCATCTCACAAGCACTCCCGTCGGACGCTGCTCCCCGCATCCGTAGACAGACGGATGCCGGGTAACTCCGGAAACATCATTTTTCAGAGCAACGGCTTCACACCCGTTGCCCGACGGTGGGCCCCGGTTCAGTCAGTCGGCGACGTAACCAAGCGGGAAGTAAGCTGCGGGTCGCACACCGTCGGCGAGGGGACGGGGTCCCCGCGTTCGCCGCGAGCCACCGAGCGCCGACCGTCGTTCTCTCCCCCCCTCCAAGCCAACCAGCTCCATTCGTGGCAGCGCGACCGGAGGCCGAGACCCAATCCCGACGGTTATCGTATCGCTTTCGCTAAGTGTCTGTCAACCAAACCCAGCTAACCCGGCAGCGTTCGGCGACACGAGGGGCATTATCGGAAACAGCCCGGGAAAGGCGGCGCCGGTGCTGAAATGTCACAAGTCCGTGCGTTTCCGCGTGCCCGCGTGGGAGGCTTAATCGGCCGCGAGGACGTGGATGGTCGGAGTACTCCCCGCTGAGACCGGAATCGTCACAATCCTGCCGGTTTCACCGCGAGCCACCGTGGCCGCAACGGAGTATCCACTGTCCGTGGCCGAAACACCGAGGCTGTAGTCGCCGGGAGCGAGATCGTCCAACGTTAGTGAATAAGTGCCTGCGTTGCCGATCCCGACGTCGAGCTGAGAACCAATCGTGTCGGGCGGATCATTCCACGAGTCGGTCTCCGACAGGATGAACAGGCGCCACTGCACCTCGCCCTGAGGGTCGCGGGCGTCGAAACTCACGGGCGCGGTCCCCCCTTGGACGACCTCCGTGATGTCATCAACTGGTAGAATGAAGATCGGGTCCGGGGCGCCCTCGACCTCGATCACCGCGCTGCTCTCTACCGACGCCTCTTCATCGTCAAGAAAATACGCTATTCCAACGCGGAAAAAGCCCACGCGGGCGGCCCGCGGATCGAAAGCGAAGGTCTGGTTCTCGCCGGGATCCAAGTTGTTGGCGGTGTATATTCGTTCGCCGCTCGCGGGGCTGTCCGGTACGGCGTCGTCGACCGGAATGTAGTACCCCTCGATGTCCGTCGCCGCCTCCGACACGGAGTATCGTACCGAGATCGGCATCTCCAACACCGATAGCCCGAGCGTGGTCGAAGGTGTTACGATTTCGGCCTCGATGCCATTCACGGGCGGATCCCCGTTGTCACCGTTGGGTGGGTCCGTTCCGTTGTTATCGTCCGGCGGATCAAACAGACCCGGACAACCGGATGCCAGGACGAGAGACATGATGCACAAACACAAAGCCGCCGGACGGAACGATCCGAGCAGCAAACCGGTACGCGGTGGGTTGATCATAGCAATGTCACTCCGATCGCATTCGGACAGCCGAGATCGACGCGGTTGCACGTAAGCCCCCAGTTAGCCGAGTGTCGATCTCGAAGCCTGTCTTGGATTCTGTCTGTACGGGCGGACGTGGCCGACCGCACCGACCGATACTGCTAGCAATTTATACGGGTAGCCCAAGCGACCTGTCAACAAACACTTCGGGCTGCGAGGCGGGCAGGCCCCGCCGGTTCCCCGAGAATTACGTCAAAAGGGTGGCCCGATTGTGCCTCGTTGTTCAATAGGCGCTTGTCCATACAATGGACCGTGCCCGCACGCCGGTGCAAAAAACCGACATCGCGCGGTCCTTGCGGTTCGCGCTCCGACTCTTGGCGAGAAGACTTTTGCAGCGTCCACCGGAATTCGCGCCAGCGACCCGACCTCGCCCCCCTTCTTATGCGGGAACGCGCGTTTTGGTGATAGGTCTGGGGCGGTTCGGCGGCGGAGTCGGCGTCACCCGCTGGCTCGCGGGCGAAGGTGCCCACGTTACCGTCACCGACCAGGCTGACGCCGAGTCGCTGTGCGAGTCGGTCGAGGCCCTCGCCGACTTGAACGTGACTTTCCACCTTGGCGGGCACGACGACGTCGACCTGAGCGCGACCGACCTGGTCGTCGTGAACCCGGCGGTCCGCAAGCTCACCTCCAGCCTCTTCCAGGAAGTCACTCTCCGGGGCATCCCCTGGACTACGGAGATGAACCTGTTCTGCGAGCGGTGCCCTGCTCCGGTCATCGGAGTCACCGGTACGTTCGGCAAGAGCACGACCTGCTCGATGCTCGCCGCGGCATTGGAGGATTGCCGGCGCGCGGGGAAAGCACGCTACAGCGCGGTGCATCTCGGCGGCAACATCGGGCGATCTCTCCTGCCGGAGTTGGGCTCGATTGAACCGACCGACTTAGTGGTCCTGGAGATGTCCAACGCCCAACTGGAGGACCTGCCTCGGATCGGATGGGCGCCTTGGATCGCGGTGATCACTAACCTCTCTCCGCACCACCTCGACCGGTATGGGTCGGCACGAGCCTACGTCCACGCCAAGCTGAACATCGTTCGTGACCCGGCCGGGGCGAGCACTGTCATTGTCGGCCGCATGTACCCCGAGGCGGGGTCGCTTCTCACTGAGCTGATGGCGGATTCACCGGGGCGTGTAGTCCCGGTGTCGCGACCGGTTCCGCCCGCCGAATTGCTCGTCCCAGGCTCGCACAATCAGGAGAATGCGGCCTGTGTGCTCACCGTGTGTCGGCAACTAGGCCTCGACGATAGGCTCGTCCGGGAAGCCCTCCGGTCGTTTCGGGGTTTGCCGCATCGCCTCGAGCTCGTTCGCTCGCTTGACGGCGTCGACTACGTGAACGACTCGAAGTCGACGGCTCCGGCTGCCGTTATTGCCGCGATCGAGGCATTGATCGAGAACCCCCCTCCTGGACACGACGCGCGGTCGCGGGAGCACCCGCCCCGTAACGGATTTCGACCGAGCCTCGTCACCATCGTCGGTGGGCAACACAAAGACGTGTCGCTCGACGACTGTGCCAAGATGCTGGCAACACATTGCCGGGCGGTAATCTGCACGGGCGAGTCGGGCCCGGCGTTTACCGCGGCGGTGAAGAGCGTGGCGCCCGATCAGGTGGCAGTGGTTGTCATTGAGGTTGATCGCCTCGAGGGCGCGGTCCGTCGTGCTCGAGCCGAGGCCCAACCGGGCGACACGGTGCTCTTTTCTCCCGGGGCCCCGAGTTTCGATCGGTACGCCAACTACGCCGAGCGAGGCCGCTGCTTCGCCGAGGCTGTGACGGGGCTCTGATTCCGTTCTTCGGTGCGTTGGATAAGCTCGGAGCGCTGCGGTCACAAGAGCATCACTGTCAAGCCGCGGACCGCCGGCGGTACCCGGACGGCTCATCCGCTTTTCTTGAACATCGCGATCATGCACTTGGCGAGGCCGGAGCGACCGGGGTCCTTGAGATGCTCCCCGGCCAGGGCGGCGCCGAACGTGTTAGGCTCGACCGGCGCATGACCGGCCGCGACGTTCAAGGCAAAGTGCTCAACATCCGGCGGGCGGACGGTTGGCTCGTTCACGAAGCCCGCATGGACCGCGTAGCCGGCCGTGAACGCGATGAGCACACTGGCGGCGTAGCGCAGCGCCGAGGTGAACGACCATCGGGAATAGCCACGAGGACCCGACCGTATCGGCGAGGCCGCTCGGTCGACCTCATGCTCCACGCCGGTGCTTACCCGATCCGCTCCGGTTAGCGACTGCAAGGTCCGAACGGTCGTAAGAGCCGTTCGATATTCGTCTCGGCAACGCTCGCACATTGCGAGATGACCTTCGAACGCCGGACGGTCAGCCTCCGACAGCTCATCGCCGAGGGCGTCCGCCATCAACATCTCAAAATCTTCGCAGCTCATGGTCGATCCCCAGATCG
>CBDUZY010000185.1:0-6082 GCA_965371825.1 uncultured bacterium | reverse complement strand
GAAGCTGGTGCAACTGACTTAGGCCGTAGCGCTCCGCGTGCTGGACAATCATGATCGTCGCGTTGGATACATCGACGCCGACCTCGACGACCGTCGTCGACACGAGAACCTGAATCTCGCCTGCTCGGAAGCGTTCCATCACATCCGCCTTCTCCGCGGACTTCATCCGGCCGTGAAGCAGGCCGATGCGAAGCCCGGGCAAGGCATCGCGCGAAAGGCGCTCGACCTCGACCGCGGCGGCTTTGAGCGGAAGGGCCTCCGATTCCTCGACCAGCGGATACACGATGAACGCCTGCTCGCCTCGCGCGAGCCTCGAACGGACGAACGCCCAGGCTTCGTTCGTCTTCTCCGGCGTGACCAATCGCGTAGTCACCGGCTGACGTCCGGGTGGAAGCCCATCGATGGTCGAGACATCGAGATCCCCGAACACCGACATAGCCAGCGTACGTGGGATCGGCGTGGCGCTGAGCACGAGCATGTGGGGAGCTCGGGCCTTTCGGCGAAGGGCCGCCCGCTGAGCGACGCCGAACTTGTGTTGCTCGTCGACAACGACCAGACCGAGGTCGCGAAACCTCACGGCGGGCTCGAGCAGAGCATGCGTCCCGATCAGCCAGTCTATCTCGCCGGCGGCGAGCGCTGTGAGAAGCGACTCCCGCTTGGACTTCGCGGTGGCGCCGACGAGGAAGCCCAGGCGCACTCGGCTGCCCGCTAGATAGCGTTCGATTTTGGCGTGATGCTGGGTGGCCAGAATCTCCGTCGGGGCGATCAGGGCAACCTGTCGGCGGTTGGCGATTGCGGCGAGCGCGGCGTAGACCGCCACGGCGGTCTTACCCGCGCCGACGTCGGCTTGCAGCAGCCGATTCATCGGCACCGCTCGGGCGAGGTCGCCCCGTATCTCCTCGACGGCCCGATCCTGACCGGCAGTCAAGACGAACGGAAAGCGCTTGCGAATGCGCTCGTCGACCTCTTGCGATGTTTGAATCTCCTTGGCCTTGGGACCCGCGGACTGGCGGCGGCGGCTCAACTGGACCGCCAACTGAAAGTGCAAGAACTCCTATTAAGCGATCCTTCGTCGGGCGACGGGTATGTCGGCCTTCGATGTCGGATGTTTTAAACGGAGCCCGGCCGTGCGACGCGGAGGCAGATTGCGTCGCGTGCGGATCTCTTCGGGAACAAAGTCGGGCAGAGTGTCGACCGCGTCGTCAAGTGCATGACGGACGATTCGGGCGATCCGCCGGCTGGGTAGTTGCAGAGTGGCCGGGTAGACCGGCTCGTAGCGATCGTGGTCGGCCGCGAACGGATCCTCTCCTTCGTCGACGATCGTCAGCTCCGGATTCGTAAACGACGCCCGCTCCCGATACACGTCCACCTTGCCGGTCAGCCGAACGACCGGACCGTTTCGGAGCTTATCGATCAGATAGGGCGAGTTGAACCACCGAACGTGGCACTCGCCGGTTCCGTCGACAACCTGGGCACCGACGGTTCTGTTGCGGAGCGGGCCACGCGTGCGCACGCGCCGAAGCTCGCCGACGACGGTCGCAACCGCGCCGAGTTCCAGCGTATCGATCGCTTGCGAACGAGGTCTTAGCTCGTGGCGAGAAGGATAAAACTCTATCAGATCGGCGACAGTGTGAACACCGAGCTTGGCGAACTGAACCGCCCGCGCCGGACCGACGCCCGGAACGAACTTCACGTCTGTTTCGAGCGCAACGCCCACAGCCACCCTACGAACTCCGCCGCGGTGGAACCGTTTGTTGCCCTGTCCGTCGGTTAACGTATTGAACTACGGGATGACGAGGCGCTGGCCGACACGGATCATGTTCGGGTTGGCGATCTCCGCGCGGTTCGCCTCGTAGATTTCCTTCCACCGGGTATGGTCGCCATTGTAGTACATGCGGGCGATCGCGTAGAGCGTGTCCTTCTTGGCGACGGTGTGGTATGTGCCGCCGGTCATCGATACGGCGGGTATCGTGGAAGTCATGGTAGGGTATTCGTCGGTAATCGGCGCCGGTTCATAGACCGGGTAGTCGGTCGTGGTAGCCATTGTCGAATTGAACGCGGGGTCGTAAGCGCCCTGCGCCGCTTTGTCCTTCTTCTTGAACAAGGCGCAACCGGTCAGAGTCGAGACAATAAACGCCGAAGCCAGAAGGGTGGTAGCCGTCCGTCGCATTGCGTTGACCTCCTTGTCATGAATGAAGCTGGGTAAGCGTAATAACCGCCCGGATCATACACCAAGTAGCCACTGTGTCAACAAAAAAGTTGGAGTCAACCGCGAATCCGTGGGAATGAGCCCGCGGCTGCGACGGTCGCCCTAGGTCTGGCGTCCTACAGCGATCTTGGGTCGCCGAGGATCTACGGCGGGCAGCTCACCGGACCGGCGAACGGATAATCGAGTTCCTTCAGGGCGTCCACCGCGGTGGCTACGTCCAGAACGCCTACGTTCGCCGCTGGATCGATGATATTCGGAAAGAGCTGCACCTGGACCTTCGGCGGGGCTGTTGGCAGCAGTTTGACCTTGTCCACGACCGAGGCGACGTCGAGGACCGTCGGCTGCGGCTCGCCTGACGGCGGCTCGAACGGTGCAATGATGTCGCCGAACGTACCAGTGTCGACCGGAACCGCGGACGAGAAGTTCGCCTCCTCCGTGTAGTCACAATGGACGGCCTGGACGTCGTAGGAGCCGTTCGGGACGATTTCGGGGCCGTATACGTGGAGAACGTCGATCCCTCCCCAATCCATGAAGTGCGGTTCACACTGCAAGGCGGACGCCTCGAACGTGATGTCGGAGGTCTCGGAGTCGCTGAACGTCTGTGGAGGCCCGACCCACCGTGATTCGCCCTCGAAAGCCTCGAACGGCGTCGGCAGGTCCACCATTATGATCCGCAGGGCGGCGTCTACGCCGTTGTTACCCGGGATGAACGAAATGTAGCGGTTTTTGGGCACGACGCTCGCCTCGGCCAGCGGCGCGCCGACCGCCGAGCAGGCGACGATCGCAAAATCGTAGTTCGAGACGTCGAAGAAGATGTTGCCGACGGCCTCGACTTTCACGCGGGCCGACGCCGTGATCACCTCGGGAAGCACGATCGGCTCGCTTCCGTCATTGGGCGTGTTTCCTGCGAGAACGACCGGGAAGGTCTGCCCTCCGTCGGTGGAGAGCAGGATGTTGACGGTGTCGACGTCGATGGGTGCGGTATCAGTGCCAGCTACGTACCACATGACCGTCTGAGCGCCAGACAGCGGTTCACTGGTGTTCGGTTTGGTTACGTAAAACGGCCCAGCCTCTCCGATCACGGTCACTGTCATGTCGTCCGTCGCCACACCACCGCCACCGGAGCGGTTGTCACGCGCGACAACCCTGAATGCCATGTCCCGGCCCTTTGAGGGGAGCCGCTCACCGGGTGCCGTCGTGTTGTTCAGCAGGTTTGAAAGCCGGGGGAAGGTCCGCGATGGGTCCGTCGTGGGATCCCAGCATCGAAAGAGCGGTATCTGTCCGTCGTCCGGGGCGGAAAGCGCCGCGGCTGGGCCCAGGTCGCGCTCCTCCCAGTCGTAAGTCACCACGTCGCCGTCCGGATCGCTCCCCGTTGCGGTGAGGACAAACGGTGTGCTTTTCGGAATTGTGTAGTCGGGCCCCGCGTCAACAGTCGGAACGTCGTTCCCGGTAGCCGTGATGACGGGACATATGTTGCCGTATCCGGCGGTCGAATAGTCGATGATCTCATCGAAGCTCGCGGAGTGGAAATAGGCGTCGCTTTGGTACTGCAGGTTGTCCGCTCCACAGATTCCGGCATAGGCCATGATGGTCGCCCCGCTGCCGGGTTCGTACGCGGTGGACCAGTTCCGGTTCCCGCCGCCACAACTGCCATTAATGCCGTTAAACGAGTGATTACCACCGAACTGGTGGCCCATCTCGTGGGCGACGTAGTCAACGTAAAACGGATCGCCTGTCGGACTCGGCAGGCCCGTCACGCCCCGTGCTTTGTATGAGTTGCTACACACGACGCCCAGGTAGGCAACGCCGCCGCCGCCGGTGCTGAACACGTGGCCGATGTCGTAGTTGGTGCGGCCGATCACCGTGTTGATGTTCGCCTGGTTCTCGCCGAGCATCGAGTATCCATCGTAGTTGGTGTAGGGGTCGGTCGCCGAATTGGTGTACACGAGATCAGCGTTGCCGAGAACGAGTTCCATCCGTATGGCAAGCTCCGACTCGTAGAGGCCGGTGACGCGGTTGATCGCAGTGACGATGGCACTCATACCGTCCAGGACGGTTCCGCCGTGGAAGGCCGTGTATTCGCCGGTCGCGGCGCAGGCGAGCCGGTAAGTGCGCAGCTCGTCACCCGAGCGCGGGACCATCGCCGCCGCGGTCGTGTCCGCCGTAACCCGATGGTCCGGCGCTGTTAGGCACTCGAACGTCCGCCCGTCTGCGCTTAGATCGCGCTTGTAGTAGCTCGCGTAGACCGACCTGTCGCCCTGCCAATAGGGATCGATGTAGACCGACCCACGGGGCGAGCGGATCTGGGCGTGGAACCCCGCCGGCGTCCAATCACATCGCAGGGTCGCGGCCGGATCGTCGATTCCCTGCCCTAAGTAGGTCTTAATCTGCGGGAACTTGGCCGCCAGTTCCGGGGCCATCACCGGCGACTCCACTATCCGGAATCGGGCGAAGCTGCCGTCGGGCATCGGCAGGGTCAGCACGGCCGTCTCCGCGAGCGCCGCCCGTGTGAACTCCAGCGGAGCGCGGTCGAGCGTCTCCTCCAGGGCGATCGGATCGAGGACGCACCCTTGGAACCGCTGCGGCTGCACCCAGGGGCGCACCGTCGCGGCGACAGCGGGTGTCGGCACCTCGTCGACCAGTCGCCATAAGCCGTCTTCCGTTGCGGCAAGGTTTTCGGACCCATGCAGCGGCGGTGCCCACGCGATGACGCCTACAGCCAATAAACATATGGCGTTACGGAGTCGCCTCAATACCCTCTCCATGCCTGAAACCTCCGATGCGGGGAACCGCCGGATCGCCCGGCTAGCGCGTTCGAGGCCTCGTACGGAGTCTTCGCGAGACTGGCGGCAGGGGCTTGACCCCTCCGACCGCCCCACTCCCCCATACAGGCTCGAACCAGCGTCCAAGTATATCGCTAAACGGCCTAGGAAACAAGGTTGGCTGCGATCGCCGGCGAGCGCCCAGGGCGACCATGGGGCTGAATAACGGGGGTCTTTCTGGTATGATGAAGTGTCGATACCACCTGTCTGCGGTTTTTGGAGAGGGTAGTGTGCACCTGCAGGTTCACAGCGTCAGCGACGGCGGTCGTTCTTGCGGCGGCCGCGGCGGTGGGAATCGCCGATCCCGTGTTGCGGCGGGCGATACCCGAAGAGTACACAATCGTCGACCTCGGCACGCTGGGCGGCCTTGCCAGCAACGCTCACGACCTCAACGAGCAAGGCCAGGTGGTGGGCGAGGCGGATACGACCGGGCCGTGGCGTCGCGCGTTCCTCTGGGAGGACGGCGTAATGACCGACCTCGGCACGCTTCCGCCAATCGACCAGACCGTGGCGAACAGCGTCAACAACCTCGGCCAGGTCGTAGGGATGGCCTCGGAGACTGGGGGTATGGGTCGCGCCTTCATATGGGAGGATGGCGAGATGGTCGAACTCGGCGATCATGCGATAGCGAAGACAGCTTACGCCATAAACGACGCCGGTCAGGTCGCGGGCATAGCCGGCTTCTCCGGCGAGGGAACACATGCCTTCCTGTTCGAAGACGATGTGCTGACCGACCTCGGAACGCTCGGAGGGATGGTGAGCCTTGCGTGGGACATCAACGAAGTCGGCCAGGTCGTGGGACAGTCTTTTACCGGCGCAGGCGAAAGGGCGTTTCTCTGGTCGAACGATGTGATGATCGACCTGGGCAACCTGGGTATCGGAAACAGTAATGCCTATGGTATCAACGACCTTGGGCAGGTCGTAGGCAAGTCACACCGTGAGATCGGCGATAAACTGTTCCACGCCTTTCTGTGGGAAGACGGTGAGATGACCGATATCGGCGCAATCGGCGGGTTCGAGAGCAGCCGTGCCGAGGACATCAACAACGCGG
>CBDUZY010000184.1:0-6084 GCA_965371825.1 uncultured bacterium | reverse complement strand
AACCAAGCTCACCGGCCTCCGAAGTTATTCCGACAGCCTGGTGAGGGAGCGGACGTATCGTAACGAATTCTATTGGACGGCCTCTTTATTCTCGCACAATGGACATCATAACCGTCGAACAGCTTACTAAGCGTTACGGCCGATCGGTCGGCGTGGAGCGTTTGAACCTGGCCGTGCCGGAGGGCGTTGTCTACGGTTTCCTCGGGCCCAACGGCTCCGGCAAAACGACGACCATCCGTGTTCTGCTCGGGCTGCTGCGCGCGACTGAGGGCGGGGCGCGCATCTTCGGACGCGACTGCTGGCGCGATGACCATCTGATCAAGTCAGACGTGGGCTACCTGCCCGGCGATCTCAGGCTCTACTCCTGGCTGACCTGCAAGGATGCCCTACGGATTTTCGGGGCCATGCGGGGCCGCGATCTGATGGATCAGGGACGGAAACTCGCCGACGAGTTCGACCTCGAACCGGACGTCCCGGTCCGAAACATGTCGCGAGGAATGCGGCAGAAGCTCGGGCTGATACTCGCTCTCGCCCATCGACCAAAGTTGCTGATCCTCGACGAGCCGACCGCTTCGCTCGACCCGCTGATGCAGGAGAAGCTGCACCTACACCTGCGGGCTCGAGCTTCGGAAGGCCATACGATCTTCTTGTCCAGCCACACGCTCAGCGAGGTCGAGCAGTTGTGCGACCGAGTGGCGATCCTGAGGGACGGTCGGCTCGTCGCTGAAGATTCCCTCGAGGCTCTCGCCACGCGGGCGAAACGCGTGGTGACTATTGTGTGGAAGGAGGGGTCGCCCGGCGAACAGATCGCGCCTCCCGCTTTCCTCGAGCTGGTCGAGCGCGACGGGCGGCAGTGGAGCGCCAGGATGTCCGGCTCGGCGATGGACCTCGTAGCGTGGTGCGCGAACAAACCGATCGAGGACCTTACGGTCGGCCGGCCCGATCTGGCGAGCGTGTTCCAGGAGTATTACGAGTAGGATGGCAGCGGCGTGAACAGAGGATTGATCGCCAAGAGCCTGCGCGAGGTCTGGCTGATGACGCTCCTGTTCGGTGCGGGGCATTTCCTCTTCCAGTTTCTTTTGGCGTGCATCCTGCCGAACATGCCGGACGACATCTCCGCTTTGCTATCAAGCATAAAGTTCATACAACACATATTCACGGCGCTTCTCGGGATGGAGATGAGCGAGACCGTCGGTCCCGAGATCCTGGCGTCGATCGCATGGGTTCATCCGGTGGTGCTCATAATGCTGTGGACGCACGCGATCATATTCTGCACGCGCCTTCCGGCCGGTGAGGTCGACCGCGGGACTGTCGATGTGTTGCTCTCCGTTCCGGTCAGCCGCACGCGGCACTACCTTTCGGAGACCTTCGTCTGGCTGCCGTGTGGGTTGGCGGTGGTTATCTTCGGGCTCATGGGGAACCTGATCGGCGCCCGATTGATGGGAGTCACCCACTTCGGCACGTTCAGTCAGCGCCTGGTCATCATCGCCAACCTCTACTGCCTCTATCTCGCGGTCGGCGGCGTGGCGTGGCTGACGTCCTCGCTGAGTGATCGGCGCGGTAGGGCGGTCGGCGTGATCTTCGGGGTTGTAATGGCGTCCTTCATGCTCGGGTTCTTCACGCCCTTCAGCGAGACCATCAGGAAGTTCTCGTTCTTGGCGATCATGCAGTACCACCGTCCGGTTCATGTCATTCAAGAGACCGGCCAACCCGTCGCTAACATGGCCATTCTACTTTCTGTAGCGCTGATCACTTGGCTTTCGGGAGCGATTATCTTCGCTCGCCGCGACATTCGAACCGTGTAGACGTACAGAGATTGGATTAGCCGTTGACTTCATCATCGAACAGGCGACGGAACATTCGTTTCGATCGCTCGGAGGCAAGCGGGGCCCTGGGAGATCTCGGCGTCCTCGTTCCTTTGCTCGTGGCGATGGTGAACAAGTGCGGTCTGCAACTCGGCCCGGCACTTCTAGCTGCGGGGCTGATGAACGTTGTCACCGGGCTGGCGTTTGGAATCCCGATTGCGGTTCAGCCGATGAAGATCATCGCGGCCGTCGCCATCGCCGAGGGGTTCAACGAGGCCCAAATCCTGACTGCCGGTGTCGTCGCCGGAGCAGCCGTACTGCTGCTGGCGGTGACCGGTTCGATCGAATGGCTTGTCCGTGTCGTTCCCCGGAGCGTCGTGCGAGGGCTTCAACTCGCCCTGGGTTTGAAGCTGCTCACGGGTGGGTACTCAATGATCGTGGGCACCGGCGTGTGGATCGGCTGGGATAGCATCGGTCTGGGAATACTGTGCGTTTGTCTCGTACTGCTCCTGTACTTTTCGAAACGGATGCCACCGGCGCTTGTGGTGTTCGTGATCGGCATCGGTGCTCTGTTCGTCGCTCAGCCCGAACTGCTTACGCAGGCATCGCTGGGAATGTCGTGGCATCGTCCGGACCTTAGCAATCCACAGGATTGGCTCCACGGGATGTGGCGGGGGGCGCTGCCTCAGCTTCCGATGACCGTCCTCAACTCCGTCATCGCCGTCTGCGCCCTCTCCGTTGACCTGTTCCCGAATCGCCCGGCCTCGCCGCGAAAGATGGCCTTGTCGGTCGCGATTATGAATCTTCTCTGTTGCCCGTTCGGAGGGATGCCGATGTGCCACGGAGCAGGTGGCCTGGCGGCCCAGTATCGCTTCGGGGCGCGAACCGGCGGCAGCATGGTCATTCTCGGAGCTGTGAAGATCGTGCTCGCCCTCCTGTTCGGTGGCTCCCTGCTCCTGTGGATGACTGAGTATCCCAAATCTGTTCTCGGTGTGCTGCTGCTGTTCAGCGGGATGGAGCTCTCGCTTGTCTGCCGGGATCAGAAGACGCGGGTTGACTTCTTCGTCATGCTGCTGACCGCCGGAGCGTGCATGGCGATCAACACGGCTGTGGGGTTCGTCGTGGGGCAGATCGCGGCCATGGCCCTCGCATGGGGCGTTTTCCGAATTGACCCGCCGTCGTCGAACAACGAGACCATCTCGTAGAGCGGCTGCCTCAATCGGCGTTTTCAATACTGCAACGAGTATATGACAGGTCGACGCGTGAGGACCGTGCCTTGAACCAGGCGGACGCGTAAGTCCGTCGGGCTTGGATGCCTCGGTTCCGGCGTCAAGCGCGGACTTTCTAAAGGCCGATACTTCATAATCAGCCGGCGTTGCCGGGTGGCCGAGAAAGGATTCTCGGCGCGGTGTTCGACAGGGAGTGTCGCCCAGTGCGCGTGCTTGTCACAGGTCATCGAGGCTACATCGGCTCGGTAATGGTCAGCGTGCTCAAGCACGCTCGCTTCGACGTTGTCGGACTGGATTGTGACTTGTTCGCGGGCTGTGACTTCGGCCGAACGCAGGACTCGACTCCCAGCTTCGACATCGATCTCCGCGAAATCGAGTTTACCGATTTGCTCTCGTTCGATGCGGTGGTCCACCTCGCCGCGTTGCCGGAGGACACGCAGAATCAGTTCGCTCCCAGGCTGATCGACGAAGTGAATCGCCAGGCGACCGTGCGGCTGGCCGAGTGCTGCAAGCAGGCGAGCGTGTCCCGCTTTCTCCTTGCATCGACCTGCGCGGTCTACGGTCGGCATGGCGGCGAACTTCAAGACGAGACCAGCCTGACCTTCCCGCTCACGTCCTATGCGAAGTCGAAGCTCGATTGCGAGCAGGCCCTTGCCCGAATGGCTGATCGAGACTTCGCGCCGGTCTTCCTCAGGAACGGTACGGTTTACGGAGTCTCGCCGCGATTGCGCCTCGATACCGCGGTCAACGAGTTTGTCGGATCGGCGGTCGCCAACGGCCGCATCGACATGAAGACGGAAGGGCGGGCGTGGCGGCCCTTCATCCACGTCGAGGACGTCGCCCGCGTATTCGCAGCCGTGCTCGCCGCGCCGGATGGCGACGTGGCGAATCAGATCTTCAATGTGGTCGTCACCGAGGAGAACTACCGCGTCATCGAGGCTGCCGACGAGGCGGCGGAGGCAATGCCGCTCTGCTCGCGTTCAGCCCCGGCCGGTGTGTTCGATCAGCGAAGCTATCGGGTAGCCGGTAACAAGCTGCGCCGTGTCCTTCCGGACTTGCCACTTAGATGGACGCTGCGCCGCGGAATCCGCCAGCTCCGCGACGCCATGACCGGCAGCGGCCTCACGCCGGGCGACTGGCGCTCCGACCGCTACCGCCGAATCCTTCACTTGCAGTCCCGAATGGAACGCGGCGAACTCGACTCGGCACTTCACACCAGGGAACCGGTCGCGGCAGTTACAGGTTGAATCGCCGCGTTCGATTTCGTTCTCGCAGTCCGTAACGCGACCACGGGCGGGTGGCCGATATGGACCACCGTTCCTACCGGACGGCGACGATCCGTACCGCGACCGCGAGGGAGCGGCGCGTGTGCCACGCCCGTGTCCGACTGTCACGGCGCTGACAGTTGCAGCCTACCGGAACCGCAAGCACTCTCAACTTCCATACAACCGTCTCTCGCCCGCGACAGAGGTGCACCTTGGCGCCGCCGATTTGAGCGCCGATCGGAGCAGCGACGAAACGCCGATCGGAGCGTAGCCGTTTGGCGCACCGATCGCCGAGCCCGCCGGCCGTAAGAACTTGTAACGCGGGGATCGGTCGCCTCGGGCTGGGTTCGGGCGACAGGGCGTGCCAGCGTATGCCCTGCGGGCTGAGGCACGTAAGATGACGTAATATCACCGCAACGGGAGTTTTGTCCACTTGAAATCACGTGGCGAGAGCTTATGATGCCCGACCGAAAGAGAGGTTATGGAGCGCGCCGCAGGTACGGGCCGGCGAGTCCAAATGATGTGTGACAGGCGGTGGCGCGACAGCCCATGAACACCGTGAAGTGTATAGTGGCGATCAAACAAAGCGGTCTTGATGATCGGAAGCTTGTCGAACCAGGGGGTTGCGTGTGAGCGGGCCCCGCAACATTCATAAGGAGCGAAGACACATGCGCGTTTATCGAGTTACAGCGGTCCGTGCGTTCGTGGCGGGGGCGGCCTGTCTGGTGATGACTGCGGCGGTCCAGGCTCAGCCCGTCACGCTGCTCGCCCAGCAGGATCAATCACAAGTGAGCAGTTTCACGTTCGACTTCGGCGAGTTCGGTGGGGTTGCAAGCGCTCGGATAACCGACACGGACCTCGCGATCGACGTCGATACCGGCATCGGAAGCGCCGAGTTCGTCGAGTACTCCCAGCAGGTCGACCCGATTACGCTACCCGGCGGGATCAGCACCGGCAACCTTCAGATAGAGATCGTGCCGGGAACGTCCTCGGGTACGTTCGATGCCCTGACCGGTGAGTTTGCCACGACCGAGCTTTATGCGATTCACTTCGACGGCGACCTGAGCGCCTATCAGTTGGAATCCCCCGTGTATCTCGAGGGCAACTCGATGGGCAGTGTCGCTCTGACCACCGATCTGGGTGGAAGCGTTGCCCTCGAGTGGAGCGGTAGCGGCGAGCTCGTCAACCCGTACGATCCGAACTCCTCTATTAGCTTCTCGTATACGTGCTCGCTTGCGGCCGGTTTCCCTGCGGAGCCCGTTGCCATGGTTGGCCTTGGCCTGATTCCCGAGGTGACGCGGCTCGAGCTGTCGACCGCACTCGAGAACAGCCTGATTAGCAGGCTCGACGCGGCCCTCTACTACTCGATGGGCAACAACAACAAGAGCGCCGTCAACGCCCTCGGGGCGTTCATCAACAAGGTCGACGCCCAGAGCGGCAAGCGGATCAGCGAGGCCGAGGCCGACTTCCTCATCCACGAGGCCTACGGGACCATGCAGATGTTGGGTACGACAAAACACTCGTACCCGAAAGCAAAGGATGGTCGCCCAACGAGCGACCGTTAGCAGTAGACCCTCGAGCCCGGGCAGACGCTGTCTGCCGCGCGGTCGGAAGGGCTACGTAGCTTCTTGACAACTCATACACTGGACAGGGTCGTCGATCACGGCGACCCTGTTCTTTGGTGTACCGCGCGGCTCGGCGGAACGGCCGCCGCGCCCGCTGAATGCTTCGCACTGTCGGGCGCCGACGAAGATGAGGATTGCCTACCTAGCCGCCGGGGCAGCC
>CBDUZY010000183.1:0-6084 GCA_965371825.1 uncultured bacterium | reverse complement strand
CCCAACCGTTGCCAAACCGACATTCTCTCGGTACAACTACTCCTTGAGTACCGGCGGCACACGGATCCGAACTCGCGGCCGCGATGCTCACCAAGTGATCGTCTTCTCGAGACTTCGAGGGACACCGGCAACGGACCCGCGCGGAGCGAACTCGTGTCACGACCTGCCATCATGTTGGTGCTTGCCTTCGTCACGGGAGCGTGGCTTTCTAGCGCCCCCGCCCAGACGACGTCTGAGCCGGCAGATGCGCAGGCATCCGAACACCTCGAACAGCTTCGGACATGCCGAGAGGGTGTCGTCGACGCGCAGGCCCGCCCGGAAGATCGACGACGCTGGGTCGAACTCCTCTTCTCCTACAGCACGCCCCAGGCTGACACACTGGTCGTCGAGCTTCTCGGGCAGTCCCAGCGCGATGAGGTCCGTCAGACCGTCTGTGGCGTGATGGCTGAGATCGCCCGTGAGAGGCCCGAGCGCCTCGATGCGAGCTTTGTCGAACCGCTGCTCGGCGTTCTGGGAGCGGAGTCGGAGGAGCTGCGCAACGCGGCTGCCCGGGCGCTCGCGGAATTCGGTGGGGAGGCGGTTCCCGACAGGCTCGGAAACATCGCGGCCGATCCCGGACTCGCGATGACCACTCGACTCGCGGCCGTCAGCGCCCTCGCCCCCAACACACACCGGCGCGGGGTCGTGCAGCAGCTCATTACCCTCCTCGATCTGGACATCCCCGAGATCACCGATCGCGTCGCCGCGACGCTGGCGCCGATCGCTTGGGGAGACCTCGGATCCAACGTCGAGAAGTGGCGGAGTTGGTGGTCGCAGAAGTCCCACCTGAGCGAAGAGCAGTGGCTTGCGGAGCAGTTAAAGGTCTACAGGGACAGGGCACGGCGAACCACCGGCGAGATGGAGGCCCATATAGCGCGGTGCGAGCGGGACGAGGTTTCGGTCACTGGGCGGATTCGCGAGTTCCAGCGCGAGGTGCTGCGTCCACTCACCCCCGAGCAGCGCGAGGCGAAGCTGGTCGAGTGGATCGACGATCCGCTCCCGGTGGTGAAACTCGCTTCGCTTTCCTTTATACGGTCGCGTATCGCCGACGAAGGGAAGCGCCCCGAAGGCGACGTACTAGCAGCCGTCCTACGTCTCCTGGAACACGATTCCTCGCCGATGCGGCGCGAGGCGCTGCTGATCGTTGGAAACGTGACGGACAAAATAGTCGTCGAGGCCGTACTCGCCCGGCTCGAACGCGAGAAGGATAAGGTCACGAGGCACGCGGTCCTTCAAGCACTCGGGAAACTGGGGGACCCGGCGGCGATTCCGGCGCTGGTGCGGGAAATCGCCTCGGAGGACAGCGGACCGACTTGTGTTCGGGAGGCAGCCAGCGCCCTGGGGCACGTGGCCGGTAAGGTCGAGTCGAGTGAAGCGCTCGCCCCGGCTGCCGCGCCGCTCAAGAACCGCTTTCTGGCTACTTCCCCTGGTGAGCCGGCGTTACGGGCGGCTCTTTTAGCGGCAATGGCCGGCGTGGCCGATGCGTCGTTTCTCCCGGAGTTCCTCTCGGCGGTCGAGTCGGACGATGCCGGCATTCTGCAGCCGGCGATTCGAGGGCTACTCGCACTGAACGACTCCTCGAAGCTACCGCGAATCCGAACGCTTATGAACCAGGCCGATCCACGTGTGCGGCTGGCCGCCATTGAGACGGTTTCCCAACTCGGCAGGGAGGACGCCGACCTCGAGGCATTGCTCACTCGTTTGAACCCGGCGATCGAACCTAATGAGGCGGTGCGCCAGGCTGCGTGGCGTGGTCTCAGGGCGTTTCTCGCCAGACGGTCCATACCGGATCGGATTCGCGCGTCGGAGCGGTTGAGGGAACTGCCGGATCTCGAGGTCAGGTACCTGGAGGAACTCGCCAACGAGATGTTCACGGCCGGCGAGAACACGCCGAACCTGGAAACCGTGCGTGAGCGGCTCAGTACAATCCTGATAGCCTCAGGCCGGGATGCAGAGGCAATCCCGCACCTGCGCGAGCTGTATGAGATGCGCCTTTCCCGTTCCGATCCACGGGCCTTCGCGGTCGGGCTGCAGTGGCTGGAGGCGGTGCTGCGCGCACCCAATCAACAGGGCATCGCCGACGTCATCACGCGGGTCCGTAAGGGAACGGATGACGAGGCCGTCAGGATCGAAATCGTCGACATCGTATCGCGCCGTGTGGACTCGCCGACGGTGGTCGCGGACAGCGATCGAGCACGCCGGCTACTTGCCGAACTCCGCTCGGTGGACACGGAACTCCTGGGCGACGCCTGGGTGCAATTGCTGGAACGCTTCGGGGCGCGGGTGGAGTCGGCGGGGCGGACATCGCCTGCCGACTTAGACGACTGAAGACCTCTACACGAGTTGCCCCGCATCGATCAGGGTGCGTTCGCGCTGAGCCGCCCGCATGTCGGCATCGATCATCATACGGCACAGCTCGGGCATCGACACTGTGGGTCTCCAGCCGAGCAGGTTGTGTGCCTTTGACGCATCGCCCTTGAGTACGTTCACCTCCGTGGGACGGAGGTAACGCGGGTCGAACCGGACGTAGTCCTCCCAGTCGAGATCGAGGCAACCGAAGGCCTCGGCGAGGAAGTCACGAACGCTACGGCACTCACCTGTGGCAACGACGTAGTCGTCGGGTTCTTCCTGTTGAAGCATCAACCACATCGCTTCGACGTAGTCACCGGCGAAACCCCAGTCGCGTTTGGCGTCGAGATTCCCCAGATACAGGTCGTCCTGCAAGCCGAGCTTGATGCGTGTAGCTGCCTTGGTGATCTTCCGCGTGACGAACGTCTCGCCGCGGCGCGGCGACTCGTGATTGAAGAGCACGCCGTTGCAGGTGAACAGGCCGTACGCCTCCCGATAGTTGACGGTCTGCCAGTATGCCTGCACCTTCGCGCAGGCGTACGGACTTCGAGGATAGAACGGCGTGTGCTCGTTCTGCGGTATCTCGGCCGCCTTTCCGTACATCTCGCTGCTGGAGGCCTGGTAGAATCGCACCTCCCGTCCGGTGCTGTCGCGGTAGTCGCGGATCGCCTCCAATAGCTTCAGCGTGCCGATCGCGACGACCTCGGCGGTGTAGACCGGTTGGTCGAAGCTCGTGCGCACGTGTGACTGGGCGCCGAGGTTGTACACCTCGTCCGGCTTGACGGCGCTGATGATCCGCCGAAGGCTGATCGCGTCGAGCAGGTCCCCGTAGTGCAGGCGGAACCGCACGTCGGTCTCATGGCGATCCTGATAGAGGTGATCGACGCGTTCGGTGGTGAAGACGCTCGCCCGGCGCATGACTCCGTGGACTTCGTAGCCCTTCGCCAGAAGCAGCTCAGCCAGGTAAGAGCCGTCCTGGCCTGTTATCCCGGTGATCAGCGCGACTGTCGACACGGATTGGTCACTCCAAAGGGGTCTTCCGCCACATCAGGCCTGCGCGGCGCAGGCCCGCTGCGCCTCGATATCATCGGACAACCCCATAGGGTCGGGCGAGCGGATTCCGCCTGCGTTCTCGCCCACCCACCCCGCGTACCAGCAGTGCACGGGCATGTTTGTACGCCCAACGACGCGCTCATGAGTTACGGCGGTGTGGACGGGGCCCGTGTTGGCGACGACAACGGCGTCGCATTGTGTTTGCAGCGCATCGTCCATCGGCATGATGGGGACGCCTCGGTACCGTCGATTTGATGCCGCGAAGCAATCATCGCCGATGGCCGTGATCGTGACACCAACTCGCTCCGCTGCCTGATGGAACGCGTAGATGTTCTTACCCAGATCGACGAGCGCGACCCGTTTGACGCCGGACGCATGGAGCCGGCTCATCCGTTCGTGGATCTTGCCCCAACGGAAGAAGTGCTCGAGCGCATGGTTCTTCAGTCGCCACCGCCGGAACCTTTGGGGTTCCCAATCTCGAAAGCGACGGGCGGCTTGTACACCGCTGTCAAAAACATGTTCGTGGCCGTTCCTCTCGGCAAGCCACTCGTACCGCTGCAGCCAGTCTTCGTGATAGACGGTGTCGTACGGGGCAGGCAAGTACCGGCTGACGACACGCAGGTTGTTTCGAACGTCGTGGAAGGTTGTCCGGTCGCTCCTTCGAGCATCTTCCGTCTTGAGGTGGTCAACGTGCAGATCGTCAAATACATCGATCCGCCAACCGGCGCTTACCAGGCGAAAGCACAAGTCGTACTCCTCCGCCTGCATGAAGAACGTGCGATCGAGCCCACCGACCTCGACCAAGGCGTCGCTCCGCAGTCCGACACCGCAGCCGACGAATACGCCGGGAAGCGCCCCGCCCTCCTTCCGTCCGCTAGGAAGGTGAACGGAAAACCCCGCCGCCCCCAACCGGGCGTCCGATTCGAACAGCTCGATCATTCGGCGAAGAGATCCGGGGCGCGGCGACGAGTCATCGTCCAAGAACAGGATGTATCGACCCGCCGCCTTGTCGACGCCGTATGCCTTGGCGCAACTGCCTACGTTTCGACCCAGGGGCACCAGAAGGTCGACGCGATCAACGATGGTCTCGGGCGTACCGTCGATCGACGCATTGTCGACAACAATTACCTCGTAGGCGCCGCGGTCCAGGCCGCAACGGCCTAGGCGCGCCAGTGTCTCTACTAGCACGTCGCGCCGGTTGTGCGTCGCTAGAACGACGCTGACTAGGGGATGGTTCGTTGCGGTCATGCCCAAGTTCGCTCCCACCAGGTGTGTTATCGGCCCCCTTGGCACCGGACATTGAGAATCGGCCTATTCTCGCGGGCACCCTGACCTTACACTATGCGCCATGCCTGAACGCATCGGCCTGTACGGTGGGAGCTTCGATCCGATCCACTGCGGCCACCTCATCGTGGCCCGGGAGATCGGCGAATGCCTGAACCTTGCGCGGGTGATCTTTCTTCCGTCGGCCCGTCCACCGCACAAAGGCGAGGGTGATCTAGCCGCTCCCGAGCATCGGTCGGCCATGGTCGAGTTGGCCATCAAAGAGGAGCCTCTCTTCGAGTTCAGCGACTTCGACCTCGACCGAGAAGGCCCGAGTTACACGGTCGAGACCATTGCCGCGTTTCGACGCAAGTTCGGCCCATCCTCGGTGCTCCATTGGATCATCGGGGCCGACTCTCTCGATGACCTAACGACCTGGCACCAAGCGAGCGACCTCGTGGACGCCTGTACGATCGTGACCGCCGCACGTCCCGGATGGGAAACCGTCGACTGGGAGAAGCTCCAGGCGGCGCTGGGCGAAGCAAGGGTAACGAAGTTGCGCGCTGGAGCTGTTGCGACACCGGCAATCGAGATCTCCTCGACGGACATCAGATGCCGAGTGCACGAGGGAAAGTCCATCCGCTTTATGGTTCCGGACTGCGTCCGCGCGTATATCGAGGAACATGGGTTGTACGGACCGCATCCCGTCGCCCAATGACTCCTGGTGCGCAAACGGGACGAACCGGCCCTGAGTTCGTCGCCTGCCGCCCGCGAATCGCGCGTGTCGGACCTGGCACACCAGGGCTGGGCCCTCTACCGGCCTGAATCCGCGGCAAACGTCCGCCTTCGCCGCATGCCTCGACGTCAAGGGGCAGAACTTCGTCCTTAAGGCAGGCGCCGACGAATCGTGTACCAACGGCCAGCCGGTCGGTGGATCGGGATGGGTCCAGTTCGATGCACTGCAAGGCGAATGTTACACAATCCGCGTTGCTGGATACGCCGGTGGCGGCATGGAGCACGGCGAGGGCTTCATCGACATCAGTTGCGGCGATCCGTTCTGCGCGACAACGCGGCCCAGGCTCAGACGGGCGAGGAGTGCGACGGCGTCGACGACGGCGCCTGTCCCGGCCGATGCAACCCGCCCGGCCATCCCGACGAATGCGAGTGTCTCCCGCCTCCGGTGTGCGGTGACGATGCGAGGGAAAGCAACGAGCAATGCGACGGCACGGATGACTCGGACTGTCCGGGCTTGTGCCAAGGTGATTGCACTTGTGGCCACGTCTGCGGCGATGGAATGGTAACCGGAATCGAAGAATGCGACGGCGATGACGATAGTGCATGCCCGACGCAGTGCCTCGCTGCGGGCGATCCGATGGAGTG
>CBDUZY010000182.1:0-6089 GCA_965371825.1 uncultured bacterium | reverse complement strand
CGGGATCGCGGAGAGTCGTGGGAGACGCTCTCCCCGGACCTCACGACGAACGACCCCAATAAGCAGAGGCAGATCGACTCGGGCGGCCTGACGCCGGATAACTCCACGGCGGAGAACCATTGCTCGATCTACACGATCAGCGAGTCGCCACGAAACGAGAAGGTGATCTGGGTGGGAACCGATGACGGAAACCTCCAGCTGACACGCGACGGCGGCAACACCTGGAAGAACGTCGTCGGGAACGTGCCGAACTTGCCGCAGTGCACGTGGGTCACGCAGGTGGCCGCCGGTCGACCTGCGCAAGGCACGGCCTACGTCACTTTCGACGGTCATCGCACCGGAGACATGGCGAGTTATGTCTACAAGACCGAGGACTTTGGCGAAACGTGGGTCTCGCTCGCAACCGATGACATCGAGGGCTACTGCTTGTCCGTGTGCGAAGACCTGGTAAGCCCGGATTTGTTGTTCCTGGGCACGGAGTTCGGGCTCTACGTCACCGTCGACGGAGGAGGGCAGTGGGCGCGCCTCAAGGGCAATCTGCCGAAGGTCGGTGTGCGCGAGCTGACCATCCACCCGCGCGAACACGATCTGGTCATCGCCACGCACGGACGGGGTGTCTACATCATCGACGACATCACGCCCCTGCGGCAACTGAGCGACGAGGTGCTCGCGTCGGATGTCGCCTTCCTGGAAACGCGTCCATCGCAGATGCGGATTCCGGCCTCCATCCAGGAGTTTACCGGCGACGACGAGTTTGTCGGTGCCAATCCCGGGTCGGGCGCCCAGATCGTGTATTACCTCAAGAAACGCCACATGTTCGGCGGCCTGACGCTTGAGGTTCTCGACGAGAACGGCGACGTGATCTCGACGCTGCCCGGCCGCAAGCGTCGAGGGATCAATCGTGTCAGCTGGAACACGCGGATGAAACCGCCAAAGGTCGCACCGGCCGCGAGCCTCGTACCTCAACGGTGGTCTTTCTTCGGCCCGGCGGTAGCGGAGGGAGTATACCGCGTGCGACTCACCAAGGGCGACAAGGTCTACGAGGGCAAGATCGATCTGGTCATGGATCGACGCGCTGATTACACGGCCGAGGAGCGTGCCCTGCAAGACGAAACCGTCATGACGTTGTACCGGATGGTGGAGCGCCTGACCTACAATGTCGACACGATTCTGGACATGCAGAAACAAGTCAAGGATCGTTTGGGGAAAGTCGGCAAGGACAATGATCTCGCGGCGGCGCTCGACGGATTCCATGACGACCTCGAGGCTTTCCGGAAGACGTTAGTCGCCACCCGTAAGGGTGGGTTCCTCGCCGGTGAAGAGCAGTTGCGTGAGAAGCTGACCACGCTCTATGGAGCGGTTAACGGCTACGAAGGAGCGCCGACAAAGTCGCAGCTTCGATACATGGCCGTGCTCGAGACGAGTCTCGAAAGCGCCGAGACTGGGCTCGACTCGCTGCTTGCGCCGAACCTCGCTCGTCTAAACGCCCAACTGGAAGCCGGTGGCGCGAAACCGTTGGCGAGGTTGAGTAGGGCTGACTAGGCGAGCCGCCTGCCTCTTTGACTCGGCACGAGTAGTTGATCAATACCGGCGGGAGGAGGCGCACGAAGTCAAAGGAACGGGAGCACTCTCGGTTCTCGGTGAGCTCAAGGCGGAGGTTCGGGCGGTGGATGCCAACAGCTTGCGCAACGCGGTTCGTAACTCTCCGCTCCGCCTACCAGGCAACCGCCGACAATCGGCGTGAGACGCTGCGTTCGATCGGCCACACCGCCTCACCCGGACACGCATCCGTGCACGGGCCGAAGGCACCGGCAAACCCGTCGGGCTTGTTCTTCAAGGCTTCCACGGCCGTGGAGACATCGAGGACAGTCACGTTCTCGCCGAGAGCATACGGCACGTTCGGTCGGAGCTGAACACTCGGCTCGACCCTGTACTCTGAAGGGTCTGAGAGGGGCGGCAGGCCGCTGGCTACCGGCGCGCCGTCGCACACTTACGCTGCATCACGACAACCGTGCCGGCTGCCAGGATGAGCAACAGCATCACCGCCAGGCCCCACTCAGAGACGGCCGGAATCCCGTCACAGGCCTCCAACTCACAATTCGTGGCGTCGCCCCGGTACGCACCGCCCACACAGCTACCCGGGAGCGTGTGCCTGCAGGGTCCGGGACTGCAGCACGCGCCGCACTCATCTGGAATGCCATCTTCGTTATTGTCCGCACTCGTCTCGAGCGCAATATCGATCCCGTCTTCGACCTGGTTCTCGTTGCAGTCGTCGTTTACGACCTCCACGTGTGCCAGCGTAGGATTGAACTGGCAGACCGGACGGGGCCAGCCGTCTGGGACACTGTCGATGCAGCAATCGGCGGCCCCGCCCGCCGGACCGACGCAAAGCTCGACGGGATCCGGCCCGGGGACGTTGATCGTGAAACAGGGTTGTCCTTCGAAGAGGGTTGCGCTCATACCGGAACAGATCGTGGCATTGATACAATCAACCAGTCCTTGGGACATCTCCACTTCCGTGCTTCCCTCCGGGGGAACGGCGGGGCAGTTCGCTTGCGCAAAGACCGGGCCACCCGGAATGCGCACCTCCAGGGACCACTCGGTACCATCGGAACAAGGCGGGGGACAGGGCTCGATGCAGAACATATGGGTCGAGACCGGCTCCTCTGCGTCGGGAATGCCGTTTTCGTTGCAGTCGGTCACCGTTTCATGAGGACCGCACACAAAGCTGTCGATCGATCCCATTATGGTTGGCTGCCCGCCAATCCCCACGAGAAAGTCCCTGTTGAGCGTGAAGAGAGGTAACTGTATGTCGTCACAAAGGGGGAGTGCATCGGTAGGCCAGGCTGAGTTGGTCCCATCCAGTTGCATGAACCACTCCATGGGAAGCGCCGGTGCGGGCCCTAGATCGAATATGATCCCCACCTCATATTGGTCGTACCCTTCAGGGTAGTCGTTGAAGACATCTATAATCCCTGGGGCAAAGAGCGTGTCTACACTAATGTCGTCGATCGTCAGCGTCGCACTGGTAACCGCGTCAACGTAAAACGCCCGGTGCGGCGACGGATAGGTGTCACCCGTCGTCGTTTCGAATACGTACGTCATGGACCACGAATCCCCAGCAACGACGTCGCCCCAGGGCCACGGCTCAGTGGGTGGCGGTGGGCCCAACTCTGTCAGCACCCCGCCGAACGTGAACTCGACCTCCCCCGCCTCAAGGACTGTAGTGCAGCCCAAGGCCGCAAACACGCCCACCGCCAGTACAATGGGCGAACGCCTGCTCTCTGCAGCGTGTCTTTTTGCGTTCATAACCTGCTCCTTTTTCCGATGACTCCAGACGGGCCGCGAGTTTCGGCCCTGAGTTCGTACGGCCGAGATCTCCCATTCATCAGACCTGAAGCCGGCATCGTACCCGGTCCAGCCACTCGGTTCAAGCGAAAACGGCCTCTTGGGCCGTGTTGGACTAAACGCTGCGGGTAGTCAGGGCAACCCGCCTGCCCCGGTTGAGCAGAGCTGAGTGGGAGCGGCGGCGGCAGCGATGAGAGACGGACGCACCTCCACGGGAATTGTTGTCTGTACCGCTGGCCAAGTCGCCCTCGGATGTCGAGGGTCGGGAGACTTGGCGGGGGTATTGCACGGCGTTTTGCGGTTCACGTTGACACGCTTACGGAACCGACCGGTAACCCCGGGAGGCGTCAGGTGGTCGATCCGGCGGAGGCATCCCCGCATGCGAGCCGCCTGCCTCTTTGACTCGGCACGAGTAGTTGATCAATACCGGCGGGAGGAGGCGCACGAAGTCAAAGGAACGGGAGCACTCTCGGTTCTCGGTGAGCTCAAGGCGGAGGTTCGGGCGGTGGATGCCAACAGCTTGCGCAACGCGGTTCGTAACTCTCCGCTCCGCCTACCAGGCAACCGCCGACAATCGGCGTGAGACGCTGCGTTCGATCGGCTACACCGCCGCACCGGGCACAGTTTGCGGTCCTGACGTCGACATCGGCGCCGATGGCCCGAAGTCGCTGGATGGCAGCGAATGGCCAACCCCAACTGTCCAGGTCCAGTGAGGTTAGCACGGTCTCGACCCCGCGATCGCGCAGCAGTTGAACAGTCTCAACAAGCACGTCGTCGAAGAAGTGCGCCTCGTCTACGGCAACGAGGCTCGCGCGGTCATGGACGTGCCGGCGAAGGTCATCTGCCGTGGCGATGGCCAGGGCCGGGCAGGACTTTCCACCGTGTGACAGCACGGCGTCGCGTGAATACCGCGTGTCGACGACGTGTTTGAATACCAGCGTCGTGTCTCGGCTCCTGCCTTCAATCCGGCGCAGAAGCTCCGTCGTTTTGCCGCTGAACATACACCCGCAGATGAGCGTGATCGAGCCCCTGCGAGATTCGGAGACGGACGAACCGACGCCGGTCTCGCGAAGGGAAGTTCGCGCTGCGCTACTCGACGGAGGTCGGCTCGGGTGCAAGTTCGATTCCTTCGAACAGGGCTGATCCGATCCGGACGTACGTGGCCCCGACTTCAATAGCGTACTCGAAGTCGTTGCTCATCCCGAGCGACAGCTCCCTGAATGCGGGCCCGCACAAGCGGTCACCAACGACTTCGTCGAAGAGCTCTCGCACCCGCTGAAACGTGTGCCTGATCACTGATTCGTTGCTCGTAAACGGGGCCATCGACATCAGCCCGCGCAACTCGAGGTTCTCCAGAGAAGCGATTTGCTCGGCGAGGTGCGTCGTCGCGGCCACGGCGACGCCGTGTTTCGAAGATTCCTCGGCGGCGTTCACCTCCAGCAGGATCGGAATGTTCCGTTCGAGCTTGCCCGCCTGTGTGTCGATCTCCTCCGCGAGACGAAGGCTGTCGACGGAATGGATCAGTTCGACCCAAGGCAGGACGGCTCGGACCTTGTTACGCTGCAAATGGCCGATCATGTGCCATCGCGGCTGCTGCAAGTTCTCCGCGGGGCCGCGGGCGCGCCGACTCAGCCATTCACTGACCATGGCCGCCCGCCGTGTCAGCGATTGAACTCGATTCTCCCCCAGGTCGGTGACGCCCAGCTCGACAAGGGCTCGTATCACATCGAAGCTGGCATACTTCGTAACCGTTACCAGGCGAACCCGCGCCGGATCGCGGTCGACGCGTTTGCACGCGTCGGCGATTCGTCGCTCGATGCGTTTGAAGTTCTCGGCGAGCTTTCGCTTTATAGATGAGGCCATTTGCGTCTAGTCCAAGCTCGGCGGCGGATCGCTCCCCGGGGAGCGTCGCCTCCCCGGACACTGGCAGTATAGCGTCGCGAACGCCGGCACGCCAAACGGCTTGTGCTGAGGGCGTTCAACGCGGGACGTCAGGACCAGTTGCATTGCCGCCAACCTCCTACTCAACTTGCAGCTACAAAGCCGCTTTCGATACGATCTTGTGCGATGCAAGGGAAACGGGGGCATGCGTCGAATCTGAGGTCGGCCCGGCTAGCGCGAGGCGATTCCGCCCGCGCATCCGGATCTCCGCCATCGTTTCGAGTCGTCCGATTCACCTGCCCCGAGCCCTCTACGAAGTCGAGATGGAGGGGAGTTCTCGGCCGCCCGCGTGTAACAACGCCCGGCGCTGACTCCTCCGAGATGCGCTCGCCGCCTAAAGGAAAACGCCGAACCACCATGATAGTAGCTCGGCGTTTGCCGCTTAGCTCTTTGGCGATTGAAGACACGGACGCGGGCATCGGGAATACAAGCCCAAACATTGGAAATCTGCATGACAGCCACTCATGAAAGTGGTCAAGCATTTGGCCATTAGTACGGGTCAGCTCAACACATCTCTGTGCTTACACATCCCGCCTATCGACCTGGTAGTCTTCCAGGGGCCTTCAGTCCGACGAATCGGACATCGAGACCTAGTCTTGAGGGGGGCTTCCCGCTTAGATGCATTCAGCGGTTATCCTTTCCGTGCTTAGCTACCCAGCGGTGCCCCGAGCGGGACAGCTGGTACACCAGAGGCACGTACCTCCTAATCCTCTCGTACTAAGGAGATATCCTCTCAAGTCTCGTACGCCCACGGCAGATAGGGACCGACCTGGCTCGCGCCGGTCTGAACCCAGCTCGCG
>CBDUZY010000181.1:0-6117 GCA_965371825.1 uncultured bacterium | reverse complement strand
GCATCGAGCCCGCATCACCCATGAAGATCCTCGCCGGGTTGCGGTTGTAGGGCAAGAACCCCAGCGCCGCTCCCATCATGGCCAGCGAGAGCACCACGCGCGTGACGTCGAGCGGATGCCATTCACTCCACATGTGCATATGAACGGCGAGGACGAGGAAGCCCGCGGCCATGATCCCCAGCACACCCGAGCAAAGCCCGTCGACGCCGTCGATCAGGTTCGTGGCATTGCAGGCCCCGACAACGACGAACACGGTCAGGGGGATCGAGTAGGCGAGCACGAGAAACGGCGACAAGTCAGCCGGTCGAATCCCCAGCGATCGCAGAAGTGACAGGAACGTGTCGTGCCCGACCCCGGAGATCACCAGAAGCACGGCGATCGCGGCGCAACCCGCCAGCTTGACTTTCGGCGAGGCCAGTTGCATGTCGTCGAACAAGCCGAGTAGAGTGACCGCCAGCCCGGCCGCCAGGACGCCGACCATGATCATCAGGTCGAGTGACGGGCCGCGCGGGCTGCTTGTGGCCTCGGTTGCCGGGCCGAACAGCGCCGCCGCCAACAGCAGTCCGGCAGCCCAACCTACGAAAATCGCTACGCCGCCGAGGTACGGCACCGGTTGCTTGTGCGGTTTGAGGAAGTCATCGGGGCGATCGACGATCTTCAAGCGAACGGCCACTCGTCTGCACGCCGGCGTCGCGGCCAGCGAGACGACGAATGAGCAAAGTCCGATCGGCCAGTAGGCCCGAACGATCTCGCCGAAAGTGGCGTAGTCTGAAGACAAGCGTTATCTCACTGCGCTAGGCTACTCGCGGCACCTATCGCAAATGGTTATGGTACGGGGTCGTCCCGGATGTCGCTCCCGGCGAATCAGGCCTGAGCGATCCGTGGAGTCCACATTCCAGTTGCTGACGTAGTGTACTCAACGCGTGGCAGCTCGCCAATCGAAGCCAGAACGTCACGGACGCACCCGAAACGGAACTCGGAGAGCAGGCGGCGCATCTTGGCCAGGAACCTGCGGCGACCGATACTCTGATGGAGGCGCAACCTCCATGGAATCGGTTGGGGTAATTGCCCCAGCTCCGCGCGGTTGCACTCGTAGGGGTGACAATAGATCGTCGCCGGCTCGGACTGCTCGTTGAACTGACGAACGCACCCGCGTATCATCCAGTAGGGGAACAAACGAAAGTACCCACCTCCCCCAATCGGGATCGTCCTCCCCAGCAAACGATACGACGCCACGGGCACCTCTACGATCTCATACCCTGCCGGCGTTCTCAGTCGATGGGGGATGCGCGGGGCGCCGGCAACACCATAGCGTCTCGTGCGTACGGGGAAAACCGACGAGTCGTACTCGTAACCCGATTCGACGAGCACGTCCAGCGCCCACAGGTTGTCCATGTCAATGGAGAACGCCGGAGCGCGATAGCCTGTTACCGGCTGCCCGGTGATGTCCTCCAGCAACTTCTTGGATCGAGTCAGGTCCTGACGCAACTGGACGGCGGTCAGCGTGTGCAGACGTCTGTGGCCGTATCCATGACTCTGGACTTCGTGTCCGGCCTGATGAATCTCGCGCACGAGCTCCGGCGCCTTCTCTGCGGCCAATCCAAGAACGAAGAACGTGGCTTGGACACCCTGCGAGGCAAACAGCTCCAGCAGTCGCCGGGTGTTGTCACAGAAGTGGTTCGTCAGCGGCAGCGATGGGTCGAGCACGGACTGTATCCAGTCCTCGACGTCAACGGACAGTCCGTTTATCGGCCTCGTATCCGGCGTTTGCATTACCGCTCGCCCGTTTGGATCTCGGTGTCGATCACATAGACATTGGAAGGATCGCCATGAGTGGATATGGTTCCAGCCAGGCGGAATCCGTGCTTCACATAGTATGCATTTGCCCGTTCGAGCTCCACTCCAACCACTACCTTCACGGACGAACAGTCCCGTCGGCGAAACTCACCTAGTAGAGCGTTCATTAGCTTGCCGGCTGCCGCTGTACCCCACGCACGTGGGGCAACTGCAATGGAGAGAAGCTCCGCATCTGGGTATTCCGAGCCGATCTGGGATGGATACCGCAGTGACTGGACTAGGCGACGAACTGTGGACCATCGAAGAGCCTTGGGAAGCGCAAGAATGCCGAGCAGCCAGCCCCGGCGGGTGAGAACCCAACGATACATGGATTCCACACTGACCGTACCGGAGATGAAGCCGCAAACGTCGCCCTTTGAATCGACAGCGACGAATACGAAGCCGTGGGGACTGCGTGTGATCGCCTTGTACAACTGTGACAAGAAACCGATGCCGAGGGAACTGAGGAAGGCGGTCGGAATCTCGTCCCGGTGGTAACGAGCGACTATCCGTGCTTCCTCGGGTTTCATCGAGCGGACGCTGAACTGGGCCTCGCGAGCAGGTTGTTCGCTGGGGTCTCCCTGGACAAGCTCTGTCATAACACTCACGTTCATTGGCTGCCGCGGTTTAGGAGCATGGCAAAAAAGGACACTGAACATGCGTGGCACCGGCTTCCAACAGGTGAAAACACGCCTCTTTTGCATTACGCACTAAGCAGTCCGGTGAACCGCCGCGTCCTACACCGATGCCGGGAAGCTCACAGCCTCCCGGTGGAACCACTCAACAAAGCGGGTTAGCCCGGTGGCAAGATCCGTTTGGGGCTCGAAGCCGAGTTCCCTGCGGGCGAGCGCCACATCGGCGAACGTACGGCGCACATCGCCGGGCTGCAGCGAACGGCGGTCAATAATCGCATCTTTGCCCAGCGAGCGCTCGATGGCGGTAACAAGATCCCCAAGCGCAACCGGGTGTGACCCGCCGAGGTTGTAAATCCGAAAGCCGCTACAGCGGTCGATCGCCTTCAGCACGCCATCGATGATGTCGTCGATGTAGGTGAAGTCGCGCATCATGGTGCCGTCGCCGAAAATTGGGATCGGTAGACCCTCTTCGATCAGCCGGACGAACTTATGGATCGCAAGGTCGGGGCGCTGGCGCGGACCGTAAACCGTGAAAAACCGCAGGCACGTTACCGGCAGGCCGTACAAGTGGTTATATGTCCGGCACAGCAGTTCTCCGGCGCGCTTTGTCGCGGCATAGGGGGAGATCGGTGCATCGACGTCGTCACTCTCGGCGAACGGAACCTTGGCGTTGTTTCCGTAGACGCTCGAGCTGCTCGCAAGAACGAACTTGCACGAAGGGAGCCCGCGACAAGCCTCCAACAAGACCATCGTGCCGGCGATGTTGACGTCCTGATACAGCAGCGGCTGCTCGATCGACGGCCTGACTCCGACTCGCGCCGCAAGATGTACGACTGTGCTCACGTCGCCGGCGAGGACGGCTCCCACGGCGGCGTGATCTCGAATGTCACCCTCAACCAGCGTGAAACAGGGGTGACCCTCGAGTGAGGCCAGGTTGCGGCGCTTTAGCGTCGGGTCATAGAAATCGTCGAAGTTGTCGAAGGCGACCACGTCCCGCCCGGCGCGCACAAGAGCCTCACATAGATGCGAGCCGATAAACCCCGCGCCGCCGGTGACGACTATCTTTGGCATTCCGTGTCCCTAATCACAAAGCCGAGCCCTCGGCGAAACCCCGTGGGTCGACCGAGATACACACGCACCGGCGCCGTCATCTCGGCGCCAGTGACGGTCGACCGATACAAAAGTATTGGAATCCACGCTTCGCGAGAAGCGTCGGGTCGTACAGATTGCGCCCGTCGAAGATCACCTTGTTTCTGAGCTTCTCGGCCATCAGATCGAAGTCCGGTGTTCTGAACTTGGGCCAATCGGTGAATATCGCCAGGGCGTCCGAACCGTCGAGCACGTCGTAGCCATCGTCGAACATGGTCACGCCGCCTGCGAACTCCTTTGCCGCCGTCGTCATCGCTTCCGGATCGTGGGCCCGGATCTTCATACCGCGTTCGAGGAACATACGTATCGCGGCGATCGCGGGGGACTCACGGACGTCGTCGGTGCGCGACTTGAACGCCAATCCCCAGACGGCAAGCGTAGTGTTGCCACACGCGTCACCGAAGTGGTCGATCACCTTTCGGGCGAAGACCCGTCGTTGCCGTAGGTTTACCTCCTGGGCGGCGGCGGCGAGGCTCATCGGGTGATCCACCGACTCGCCCATGGAAACCAGGGCGCTCACATCCTTGGGGAAACACGAGCCGCCGTAGCCGACGCCGGGGTACAAGAAGGCGCTGCCGATGCGTGAATCGGAACCCACACCGCGGCGCACGGCCTCGACATCCGCTCCGTACTGCTCGCAGAGGGTCGCGATCTCGTTCATAAAGGAGATGCGGATGGCGAGCATTGCGTTGGCCGCGTACTTGGTCATCTCCGCGCTGGTTGGATCCATCATGAAGATGCGCTCATCGCGGCGGAGGAACGGGGCGTAAAGCTCGCGCATGATCTCCGCCGCCGCGGGGTTGACCGTACCGATCACCACGCGGTCCGGCTTGGTGAAATCCTCGATCGCCGCCCCTTCCTTGAGAAACTCCGGGTTGCTCACGTAGTCAAAGGCGTGTTCCGTCTGGGCTCTGATCTCCTCGGATACCTTCTTGTGCGTTCCGACGGGAACCGTGCTTTTCATCACCACCACGCGATAGCCGTCCATCGTTCTGCCGATCGTTCGGGCGACGTCGAGGATGGACGAAAGGTCGGCCGAACCGTCGCCGCCTTCGGGTGTCCCGACGGCGATGAAGATCAACCGTCCATGCCTGGTCGCCTCTTCGAGGTCGGTTGTGAAGCGAAGTCGCCCGGCCTTCACGTTGCGGGAGACTATCTCCGCGAGCCCGGGCTCGTAGATCGGAATCTCGCCTTCCGTCAGGCGTTTTACCTTCTCGGCGTCGCAGTCGACGCAAACCACACGGTTTCCGGTATCGGAGAAACACGCGCCTGCAACCAGTCCGACGTATCCGGTCCCGACTACGGACATGTTCATGAGTCAGCTCCCAACAAGTTCAAATGCCGCCTCGCCTGTGTCGGCCCTCGGTAAGCACGGCGACAATCCGGTCCGCGGCTTTGCCGTCCCAGAGATCCGGGGCGGCAACGGGTCGTGGCGGGCTATCGCGGACTTCCCGGTATGCGCCGACGATTGCTTCCGTCGTGCTTCCCGTCAGACGGTTCGTGCCTTGCGTAACCGTGATCGGTCGTTCCGTGTTTTCTCGCAGCGTCAAGCATGGGACACCCAGGATCGTCGTCTCCTCCTGGATCCCTCCGGAATCCGTCAGGACGACCGCCGAGTCCGCCGTAAGCTTTACGAAATCGAGATAGCCCAGCGGCTCTATCATGCGAAGGCCGGCGATCGCCTCGGCCCGATCGGAAAGACCCAATGCATTGAGGTTCTTCCTCGACCGCGGATGAACCGGATAGATGACCGGCATGTCCCGGCCGATCTCCTCGAACGCCTGCAAAATCGCCGAGAGCGTCTCCTTGTTGTCTACGTTGCTCGGCCTGTGCAGGGTCGCAACGGCGTAACGCCCCTTCTCGACGCACAACCTGCTTAGGATCGTCGACCGATCGGCACGCTCTTTGCTTCGCAGTAGTGTGTCGATCATTACGTTCCCGACCAGGTGGATCTTCTCCTCCGCTATTCCCTCGCGCCGCAGGTTCAGTACGCCGCTAGGCTCGGTTACGAAGAGTAGCTCGCTGATGGCGTCGGTGAGCACACGATTGACCTCCTCCGGCATGGTTCGATCGAAGCTGCGCAAACCAGCCTCGACGTGGGCTGCGGCGATGCCGAGCTTCACGGCCACAAGCGCGCACGCGATTGTGCTGTTAACGTCGCCGACTACTACGACCCAGTCGGGCTTGTGCTCCACGCAGACCGGCTCGAACCGTTCCATGACCCTGGCGGTCTGGGCGGCGTGGGACAGGCTGCCGACCTCGAGGTTGATGTCCGGCTCAGGTATACCGAGATCACCGAAGAAGAGCTCGCTCATCCGCTCGTCGTAATGCTGGCCTGTGTGGACGAGAAGTGTCGAGACGCCCCGCGCCCTCGCCAGGGACTCGACAAGTGGGGCGATCTTCATGAAATTGGGCCGGGCGCCACAAACACACAACACCTTGAGCATCAGGTCGATCAATCCACACGATGAGCCCAGGACTCGGAGACCGCCCTCCC
>CBDUZY010000180.1:0-6163 GCA_965371825.1 uncultured bacterium | reverse complement strand
GGCCGGCCCTTCGCTCGTTGCTGCGCAGTGGACAGTAGCCTGAATTCAGAGAATGTACGACTCACGTTGCGCGTTTCCTAAGTCGATGCCGGCTCCCGCGTAGCCTCTGCTTCCTGCCGGCTTGACGTCGCTCATGTATTCAATGCCCTTCGGTGTCGCGGGCACTCGTTGTTCGCCGGAACCGAGCCCGGTTTGGCGAGCCCGTTAACCCCGTCTGAGCATTGCGTCTCGATTGACCCATAGAGCATTCGCTGTGCCATGGGTTCCTCCGTGGTACTTGCCTGCAATGAGCGGCCGGACAGCCGCACAGCGATACTTTTCCGGTCCGAAGCGCGGACGCGAAACCGGACAGGTTGTCACGTGACCCGCGTCAGCGGACAGATTGGCCGAACGTGGCCGCAAGGACTGGCGGGGCGGGCGATCGTAATCGGGTGAGAGGGGCGCCACAGACGCATGAGCGGTTACGAAGTATAGTGGCACGGCCCGTGCTGATTCGCCCCATAGCGACATTCGGGAGGTCCGCGACTGAGGGAACCCGATGGGCCGAATGCCGTGAATTGTGCAGGGCCTGGCAACTCGTGTCAGCGTCGGAGCCAAGAGGCGTCCACACTCGTTCGGAGGTTGCGGCTCGATCGCCCGAGCGCGTTCGGGCTGGCGTAAACAGCGGAGCGCGAAGGAAAGTGCAGCGATCTCCAACGAGACGCTGCGCCTTCGTCAGGTTGAGGTAAGCAGTGGCCAAGAACATTCTCATCGTTGACGACGACCGCTCGTTCGTGGAGGCGGTTGCGTTGTTTCTTCAGGAGCACGGATTTCAAGTCTTGGTGGCCTTCGGCGGCCGTGAGGGGCTTGAAGTATTGCGCGAGGGGCGCGCCGACCTGGCCATCATCGACGTGCACATGCCTGAGTTGCATGGTCTCGAATTGGCGCGCGCCGCCTCCGCCAGCCCTGCCTCCGTGCCAACGATCCTGATCAGCGGTGACGATTCCCGCGAGATCCAGGAGCGAAGCCGGAGCGCTGGAGCGCGGTGCTTTTTGCCAAAGCCGCTCGATCCGGATCATCTGCTTAAATGCATCGGGGAGGCGGTGGGTGGCGAAGACCGGTAGCTGAGCTGGACTTCCCTTCCGTCAACGAATCGGGATAATCTCCAGCCGTAACGGACGTGGCGGCCGCCGTGGATGAGCCAGCCTTGGCCACGGGCACAGCGAACCGTAGGCTTAGCCCGTGCTGGCGAAGTACATTCGCGAGGAACACGACCCCGTCGGCTGTTGCCACGCGTTTATGTTTGTGGGCGCTCGGAGGCCTAACCGTGAAACAATTGCCGCTTGACTCAGCTACTCGAATCGCTGTCCTGTTCGCCGTTCTCGCAGGTTCGTGGATCTTCCTCTCTGATCGCGCCGTGAGCGCGCTTGCAAGTGACCCTAGCGTACATGAGCAAGTTGACACGTATAAGGGTTGGGCTTTCGTCGCTGTCATCACGGCGCTGCTTTATTTCGAGCGCCGGCGCGCAGACCGGGACATGGGCGCGTTGTCAGCCATCTTGCGCTCGTCGCACGATGCAATCATAGGTAATACGTCGGACGGCAAGATCACCGACTGGAACAGAGGTGCGGAGGCCATGTACGGGTACTCCGCGAAGGAGGTGGTAGGCCGCTCCGCCTCTATCCTGATTCCGCCCGGTCATCCAAATGAGTTCGCCGGACTGCTAGAGCAGGTTAATCGCGGCAATCCTGTGGAACATCACGAGACCCTCCGCCTGCGTAAGAACGGCGACCAGCTGTATGTCTGCGTTTCGATTTCTCCGATCACGAGCGCGACGGGCCGGGTGACGGGTGCGGCCATGATCAACCATGACATCAGCGAACACAAGCGCGCCGAGGCGGCAACGAGGATGGCGGAGGTCGGGCGACTTGCCAGAGGCGTTGCGCATGAGATCAGGAACCCGCTCAACGCCATGCGCATGCAGATCGCGGTGATCCAGGCCAAGCTCAAGGAGCCGACCGAGCCGAATATCGAGGTGGCTAGCGCACAGCTTTCCCGCCTGGAGGACGAGGTTCTCCGTGTGCAGGATCTTGCGCGTGGGTTTTTGGAGTACGGTCGACCGCCTGACGACAAGCTGGAGGCGATCGACTTGTCCAGTTTGCTTCAAGAGGCCGTCGAATTCCAGAAACCCGCGCTTACCGCTCAGAACGTCAGCGTCGCCATCGAGGTCTCGCCCGACGCCAACGATTCGATCGTGCTGATGGATCGCGGCAGGCTGCGCCAGGTCTTTCTGAACCTTGTCGAGAACGCCAGGCAGGCAATGCCCAGCGGCGGCTCCCTGGCGCTTCGCATCGCAAGGCAGTCGCTAAAACATGTGATTGTTGAGGTGCGCGATTCGGGAAGCGGGATTGCGGCGGATCAACTCGGGAAGGTTTTTGACGCTTTCTACTCCACGAAGGATGAAGGCCATGGCCTGGGACTCGCCATCGCCAGCAAGATCGTCGAGCGCGGTGGCGGTAGCATCACCGTCCAGTCCGAGGTCGGCCTCGGATCGTGTTTCACGATCACGCTTCCACTCGCGGCGGACTCTCATCGCGTGGAGCCCCGACTGAGCTCGGCTCGTTCGGTCCGCGAGGTGAAGTCATGAACCCTTCTCAAGCCGATAAGATCCTGCTCGTCGAGGACAACAGGTCCAGTCGCGAGTCCACAAGGCTCTTCCTCGAAGATGCGGGATTTGAAGTCGTCGAGGCCGCCAACGGCATGGAGGCTCTGGAACACCTGGCCGACGGCATTTCGGCCGTTATCACCGATCTGGACATGCCGGGGATGGATGGAATGGACGTGCTCAGGGCCGTTCGGGAAGAGGCGCCCCACGCGCCGGTGATCGTGTTGACGGGCCATGGAAGCGAGGCTGCGGCGGTGGAAGCACTCAAGTCCGGCGCCTTTCATTACATCACCAAGCCGGCAAATCCGGACGAGCTTGCGAACCTCCTGCGACAAGCATGCGACAAAGGCTGGATGACCAGTGAGATCGCCGCCCTCCATCGGGAACTCACGGAGCAGTACGGTTTTGCGAACATCCTGGGTAAGAGCGACCCGATGCGGCGAATTTTCGAAAAGATTCGAATGGTCGCCGACACCCAAAGCACGGTTGTGATTGAGGGCGAAAGTGGAACCGGCAAAGAGCTCGTGGCTCGAGCTTTGCATTACAGCGGTGCTCGGGCACGGAAGCCGTTTGTTGTCATCAACTGTGCCGCCATGCCGGAAGCGCTGGTCGAGAGCGAGCTTTTCGGGCACGCCAAAGGTGCGTTTACCGGGGCGTCTGATCGCCGGGTCGGCAAGTTTCAGGCGGCTGACGGTGGATCGCTCCTGATCGATGAAGTCGGTGAGATGCCGTTGCATCTACAAAGCAAATTCCTAAGGAGTATCGAGAGTAGATGTGTCACGCCGGTCGGAAGCAATAAAGAAATCGAAGTTGACGTGCGAATCATCGCTGCCACCAATCGCAACCTGGAGGGCCTCGTCTCGGAGGGCAAGTTTCGCGACGATCTTTTCTATCGCTTGAACGTGGTCAGCATGCGGTTGCCTCCCTTACGTGAGCGACGTGAGGACATACCGATTCTCGTGCGGGCGTTCATCGACGAACTGGCCGCGGCGAACGAACGGCCTGTGCGTGACGTATCTCCGGAAGCCCTGGCGCAGCTCCAGGGCTACGAATGGCCTGGCAACGTACGCCAGCTTCGCAATGTTCTGGAGAACGTCGTGGTCACGACGATGGGAGAAGTGATCGAGCCACAACATCTACCCGATCCTGTCCGTGCAGCGCAACCCTCACCGTTGACCGCGGCGATAGCGAGACATGGGCTCAGGCTCAACGAACTCGAAAAGGAGGCCATCCGATTGGCTTTGGAGAAAGCCAACGGCAACCGCTCTCAGGCCAGCGAACTGCTCGGCATCAGCGTTCGGACACTCCAGAGAAAGGTCAAGGAATACGAACTGTAGGCCCTTCATCGCGGGCGCTTCTACACCAGGAAAGCCACCCAGTCCGGACCGGTCAATCTGTCGCACCATTTCCCGACTTGACATTTTGACACCCCTCACTCGAAGGCGATACGCCTGTAAGTGCCCGTAGGCCTAGTACACGGCACCTGTCCTGAGATCATGTATCCATCGTGCCACGGTTTTGGGCGGCGAGTAGCGCCCTGACACTCACGCTCATGACAGGAACGGCGGATGCAACCTGGCGGCAGCGCCCAACCAGATCGGACAATCTGTCGTTTGCCGCCCGGAAGCGACATTTTGACCAGCGATCGCGGCCGGGATGCACGCCGATCAAGGCCTCTGTGCCGGTGAAAACGGACCCGTGACTGAATCGTGAACGCGCACACGAGTTGGCACAGTGGATGCTCCTTGGTCGGTTGATGGAGCTCTCGGAGTGAGAGCCGCTTAGGTTTGGGAGGCTGCCTTACGAAGTCGCCGAGACGGTCAGCCCTTGCCACACGAAGACAACGAATTCGAACGGTATTTCGGTGAGGTGCTTTATGAGTAATTCCGCGATGGATCCAGCAAAGATTCGTGAAGACCACAATCGTTGGCAGGAGGAGCACGCTAACTGGCTTAGAGACGTATACCGGTGGCGGGAGGACCATCAATCGGCCATGGATGCACTCGAACGACTGGAAGAAAGCCTCGTCAACAATGGCGATGAGGTGCGCGATCACGCCGAGACGATTGTCTCCCATGAGCAGGTCCTGGTGCAGCACTCGCGCGATCTCGCCACGAACAACGGCACACCTAGCAGTGTTGAACGGATCGGCGCGGCTTATCAACGTGTGGTTGAGCAACATGCCCAGGCGCGTGAGGTTCACGAGTCTATTCGAAAGCGTCACAATGCTGCACTGTGGCGTTTACGCGACTTGGGCCGAGCTGTCGGCTGAGCGGGGCGTGCACGGCTACTCGGACACTACGGAGAAGCTCGTCTCCGCACCGAGCGGCGTCAGAGGACACACGGGTATGAGTTCCGGCTGGCTCGGCACCTAACCGGGAGCTCGGCCGATCGAGGGCAGCTTGCTGGACTCTGGGCGTGGGATGTCGAGGCGCTGCCAGTAGAGGTCAGCCACTTTATCCCAGAACGCGACTTCCATCAGGGCAAGCGGCTCTACTGGCTTTCCCTCGATGAACACCGTTGGCGTTTCGCGGATGCCGCAGGCTTTGCCTTGACTCACGTCTTCAGTGATACGTTGAGCGGCCTGCTCTCCTTCCATCGTTGTGCGGAACGCTTCCAGTTCCAGATCCAGTGCAGCAGCAAACCGCTCCGGCACCATCTTGCCCTGCTCTATCTCGTTACGATTCTGATACAGGTAGTCGTGTGCCGCCCAGAACCCCTCGTTGTCTTTCAGCAACCGCGCTGCCTCGACCATTTTCGCCGCTGCACACGCATGTGGGTGTAACGTGCGTCGGATGCGCTTGTCGCAGGCTCGGTCAAGCGGGTAGTGTTTGTAGGTGATTCTGAGATGGCCGTCGAAAAACGGCTCAATCGTCTTTTCCAGCAGCTTGGCGAACCGGGCGCATGAGGGACACGCGAAGTCACTGAACACCACCATGGGTAGCGGAGGTTGATCATCCATGCTCGCTACGCGCAGCCGAACCGAGTCATCAGCCCGCGCACTAATCTCGCATGGCTTCGCCCTCTCCCACATCGCGATCAGCTTATCAGTGTCGCGTTTGATGCGTCTGACTACTGAGCGGCATGCATCATAGTTGCCGCTGAGCACATCCGCTTTTTGCTGCCAGATCCGAAGCTGGAAGATGCCAAGGTGCCCGTACAAGACGACGGCGATAACGCCAACTGTCAGAAGTACGGTGCGCACACTCGGCCGCGGGGAGCGGCTTGATATCGGTTCTACCGATCTCCTTCCGGCGCCTGCGCTCGCGGACTCCGTCGTGCGCGGCCACATCATCCCAACACAGATCGCAATCAGAACGTTCAAGATGTGCGTCACGAGACACCACGGACACCACTCGTCCAACACGCGGAACATGATGAATGTGTAGTACAACGAAGCCGCGATTCCGAATTCAACCATGACGAGCGGGACAAGGTGCACCCAGCGTCGCTCGCCTGACGGTGGGCCGACGCCGATTACCCACACCAGCAACGTCGAATAGTAGAGTAGGCCCAGCA
>CBDUZY010000179.1:0-6176 GCA_965371825.1 uncultured bacterium | reverse complement strand
CGGGCGCGTTGTACGAGAACGTCGACGACATCGAGCTGTTCGACGAGGCCGGCAATCAGACTCCGTGGCTGCTGGGCGCGACGCGCCATCGTCCGCGACCACCGGTCGAGATCGACCAGTTCGACTTCTCGATCGGACAGTTGGAGCTGACGGGGCCGCTGGGCACGGAGATCGTGGCCATGACCGGTCCGGCGACGGTCGCGGTCTACTTCGAGGGTTCGGTGGATGGTGATGCCGTCGACAACGACGGCGACACCCGCGACGAGGTTCAGACGGAGATGATCGCCCTGAACCTAACCGGGCTGAGCCCGACGCTCGGTCCGGTCGTCGTGCGACTGCATCCGGGCATCCCGTCGATGGGCGAGATCGAGGAGACGACCAACGATACGCCGGGGACGCTGGACATCCCACCGTTCACGTCGGGCGGTACGGCTGACAGCTTCTTCGACATCTTCTTCGAGATCGAGGTAGCGGGTCAGAAGTTGCACACTGAGAGACCGAAGCGGATGAGCAGTGTGATCAGGCACAAGCCGCCGGGTCCGGGCGCCCTGTACGAGAACGTCGACGACATCGAGCTGTACGACGAGAACGGCAATCAGACTCCGTGGCTGCTTGGCGCTACGCGTCATCGTCCGCGACCACCGGTCGAGATCGACCAGTTCGACTTCACGTTCGGGCAGCTTGAACTGATCTTGCCGGATGGAACCACGGAGACGGTTCAGGTTACGGGTCCAGCGACGGTGGCTGTGTACTTCGAGGGCGACGTGGAAGGCTCGGCCAACGACGACGGCGACGGTGAGGGTCTGGATGAAGTAGTTACGCAGATGACCGACCTGAACCTGACGGGTTTCAGTCCGGCCTTGGGTCCGGTCCACGTGCGCCTGAATCCCGACATCCCCTCGATGGGCAAGATCGAGGAGGTGGTGAACAACGTACCGGGCACGCTGGACATCCCGCCGTTTACACCGACCGGTTCGGCCAACAGTTTCTTCGACATCTACTTCGAGGTGACCGTTGCCGGCCGGAGGTTCCTTACCGTGCAGCCCAAGCGCATGAGCGGTCGCATCACCCACAAGCCTCCGGGGTCGCTGGACTGGTACGAAGGTCGTGAGGACATCCCGTTGGTTAATGAGTTCGGTTTCCCGACGGGCTACTTCCTCGGGGCGACCCGTCACCGTCCGAGTCCGCCGGTCGAGATCGACCAGTTCGACTTCTCCATCGGAGAGCTCGAGTTGATCCTACCGGACGGCAGCCAGGAGATAATCTCGGTGAATGGCCCCACGACGGTAGTGGTGTACTTCGAGGGCTCTGTCGAGGGCGACGCCGCCGATGATGACGGAGATACCCGCGAGGAAGTCGTGACCCTAGTGCTGGACCTGGACCTGTTTGGCGTGAGTCCCTCCCTGGGTCCGATGGCCGTGCGCCTGAATCCCGACATCCCGTCGATCGGCGAGATCGAGGAGACAACCAACGACACACCGGGGACGTTGGACGTGCCGCCGTTCACGCCGACCGGCTCCGCGGACAGCTTCTTCGACATCTACTTCGAGATCGAGGTTGTCGGCCAGAAGCTACACACGGAGACCCCGAAACGCATGAGGAGTCGCATCACACACAAGCCGCCTGACCCGGTTGATCTGTACGAGGGTCTGGAAGACATTCAACTGTTCAACGAGTACGGCGTTCCGACACAGTTCTACCTGGGTGCGACCCGTCACCGGCCTCGACCTCCGTGCGAGCGTGGCGATACCGACGGCGACCAGGACACCGACCTTATGGACTACGCCAATTTCCACGATTGCCTTGGTGGTCCGATCGCTGGGTCGACGAGCGACGAGTGTGTCCGATGTCTTGACTTCGACAACGACGACGACGTGGACCTCCGCGACTTCGCCGTCTTTGAGAGGCTCTTCACCGGCAGCCCATGATTGTCGCCTACTCGGGTGATGAAGTGCGCTATCGAAGGGAAGAGCGGGTGATCGGATTTGAACCAACGACATTCGCGTTGGCGACAAGTCAATCACTCGCCGCGCACCGACGCAGCGGGTTCGACGGGCTTTTGAAGGCCCTTCAAACGGGCGTCGAACCCGGTTCTTTCACGAAAGCGATGCAGATCGAGGCGCGGTAGCTGCGCCTCCGCTCCTCCAGTAGGTTCGCGGCTGGGAACTGACATGATTGGGCAATATTACCCATAATGGGACCCCAGTGGAGGTGTTTCCCCACATATTGGAGCTGACGCGGCGATCGACACCCACGACCGCTCGCCCCATAACTAGTTGTGAAACCAGAGGTTGCGCCGCGGGCTACAAAAAAACACAAATGGCGGCGGCTCGGCACGCACCATGCTCTTTCAGTATATCGGTGGAACCAAGCAGCTTACGGAACTGGGGGAAGGGGAACTTAGGGGGGACGGAGTGCGGATGTGTTCCCTTGTCCCACGGAACACAGCTTCCTCTGCGGGCGACCCGCCGAGGTCATGAATCGAGGCAGCACGTTCGGGGAGATGCGTCCTGCACTCGAAGTGATTTCGGCGGGAAGCCGTTTTTACGGCCAGACAATTTCCGTGCGAGCCCTCGTGACGGTTGACCGGCCGGTGAGACAATACCTTTTGTGACACCATGTGCGCGTTTGGCGGCCAAACCGCCCCGATGGCCGCCTATGTCTCCAAGCGGCGACACGCCTCGATCCGATCGCGCAACTCCGGCGGGATATAAAGTGTGTCAATCTCGGGTAGTGAAGACAGCGCCTCAACACTGTGATCCAGGCGTGTGGCTGCGTCGGCGTCCAGGTCAATGAACAAGACCCGCCGGCCGCGGATCCGACAGAGGCTGCCGCCGGTACCACCGAGTTGCTCCTTGCGGACCTCGACTCCCAGCCGGTCGAACAGCTCCACAACCGCTTCGAGTTGAGCTGCGGCGTCCATCCTGACGTTTCCGCCTTCAAGTGTCTTGCGTCCAGGTGCCGATATCCGCCAACTGAGAGCGATATTCAGCATACCAGGACGGGAACCAAACCCCAATGGCCAACCAAGCCCCACCTCGCACACCTCCCGCTGACCGTGTCAGCCCATCGGTCTCGGTGGAGGAGCGGTTCGAGGGACTCGCCGCCCAGTTCGAGCTGCTCAAGTCTCAGGTTCGACAGGCGCAGCAGCTTGCCGGACTCGGGGTCGCGGCGGCGACGATCGCCCACGAGGTCAGCAACCTGCTCACGCCGATGCTGGCGTACGCGGACACCGCGCTGCGCGACGACGATCACGAGCTGATGAAAAAAGCGCTCACCGTGACGGCCAAGAACGCGAGAATGTTGGTCGGCATGTCGGAACGGGTGCTGCAGCTCGGTGCAGCCGGCCCGCCGAAGCGAAACCGTGTGAACGTCCGCGAGGTCGTCGAGGACGCGCTCGCCAGCATGTGTCGCGACCTGTCCAAGGATGGCATCGGCGTTGCCATCGACGTCGAAGAGTCGATGACGGTTTGGGCGGATGCTCTGCAGCTTCGGCAGGTGTTATTCAATCTGTTCCTTAACGCTCGCGAGGCTATGGCTCCCGCCCATTCGGGACGCCTTATGATCTCGGCCGCTCCGCACGGTCAGACTGTTGTTCTAACCGTGCGAAACACGGGTCCGTCCATCCCCGAAGACGTGCTGCCATATATCTTCGACGCCTTGCAGACGACCAAGACCGGCGACCTGAACGGGCGCCGCCGCTGCGGAGGCCTGGGCTTAGCGTTGTGTCGCGACCTCGTCGAGGAAAACGGCGGCACGATCTCAGTTGTCAGCGATCAAGAGACCGGCACAACCTTCACGATCACGCTGCCGGTGCATGACGGGGCGTAACCGAGGTTACGCTCCGTTCATGCTCGACGACCGGGCCTGTTCATTTCCGAGAGCGGTCGAGTTCCGTCAACGTTAGACCGGCACCAGATTGGTTCGCCGCGTCCGTTTCGGCACGATGGATCGGGCGCTGGCGACGGCGCGCTTGGTGCGTGCCTTTGCCTTGGTCGTACGCTTGCCTCGTGCGGCTGAGGTCTGCTTGGCCTTACCCTTGGCCTTCGTCTTCGAGACTTTAGTGGCGGACTTCCGCTTGGCGCTGGTCTTGGCCCGAGGCGCAGTCTTCTTGCTCGTGCGACTCTTAGCCTTTGCGGTCGGCTTGGCGCTTCGTTTTGCCTTGGCGGTCGGTTTCTTTGCGGCCTTGCGTTTCTTGGGGGTCTTGCGGGGGCTCGCACCGGTGCCCTGCTCTATTGCCGCCTGGGCGGCGGCCAGTCTCGCAACCGGCACACGGAATGGGCTGCACGAGACGTAGTCCAGACCAACCTCTTCGCAGAACCGGATCGACGCGGGCTCCCCACCGTGTTCGCCGCAAATACCGAGTTTGATACTCGCCTGTGCCGCCCGGCCGTCCTCGCAGGCCATTCTCACCAGCTTGCCGACGCCGTCGACGTCGAGTGACTGGAACGGGTCGTCACGGAACACGCCGGCCTTCGCAGTGTCGACGTAGTCGGGCAGGAAGCGGCCGGCGTCGTCGCGCGACAACCCCATGGTCATTTGGGTTAAATCGTTCGTGCCGAAGCTGAAGAACTCCGCGACCTCGGCCATGGGTCCGCCGAGAAGCGCCGCCCGCGGCGTCTCGATCATTGTTCCGACAAGGTACTTGAGCTTCACGCCGGCGTTCGCAATGATCGCATCGGCAACCTTGCGCGTCTGGTCGACGAGGATCGACAACTCCTTCGCGTCGATGCTGAGCGGAATCATGATCTCCGGCCGCACACGGACACCCGCTTTGACGCAGCGAATGGCCGCATCGATGATCGCCCGCACCTGCATTTCGAGAATCTCGGGATAGGTGATGCAGAGGCGACAGCCGCGGTGTCCCAACATCGGATTGGACTCATGGAGCTGGTCCACACGTCGGCTGATGTCCTCGACAGTCACCAGCTTGTCCTCGAGTGCCTGTCGTGCGTCGGCATCCCATGATGCCGCCCGCTCGAGCTGCTCACGAATCGGAGCGTTCAGCTCATCCACAACCGCTTGTTGTCCTTCCGGGTTGTCGGCTTGGGGCAGGAACTCGTGCAACGGCGGGTCCAGCAGCCGAATCGTGACCGGCCGGCTGCCCATCGCCTTGAAGAGCCCCTCGAAGTCCTTCGTTTGGAAGGGCAGGAGCTTATCGAGAGCACGACGCCTGGAGTCCTCGTCGCTGGCTAGGATCATCTCCCGCATGGACGTTATGCGCTGTGGCTCGGATGGATCGAAGAACATGTGCTCGGTTCGGCACAGGCCTATGCCCTCTGCGCCGAACTCGACCGCCCTTGTGGCGTCGGCCGGTGTGTCCGCGTTGGTCCGAACACCCAGCCGACGACGGGCGTCGCACCACCCCAACAGGGTTTCGTATTCCCGCGGCGCCTCGGGTCGAACCAGGTCGATCTTCCCGTCGAAGATTCGTCCGGTACTTCCATCCAAAGTGATTACGTCACCCTGCCGCACGGTCCGCCCGCCCAGGGTGAAGGTGTTCTCGCCGTAGTCGACGGAGAGGTCGTCACATCCGACGATACAGCATTTGCCCCATCCGCGAGCGACGACGGCTGCGTGGGAGGTTTTTCCACCCGTCGCGGTAAGAATACCCGTGGCAGCGTGCATGCCGCCCACGTCTTCCGGAGAGGTTTCCTTCCGCACGAGGATCACGGTGGCGCCCTGTTCGGCCCGCGCTTCCGCCTCGTCGGCCGTGAAGACTACTTCGCCGCATGCGGCCCCGGGCACGGCGCCGATACCCTCGCCGAGCTGTCTCGAAGCGAGATCTCCGGCCGGAAGGGTCGGATCGAGAACCGGATAGAAGAGGCGCTCGATCTCGGCCGCGCCGACCCTGCCGATCGCCTCGTCCCTGGTGATGATGGGCTTCGTAGCCGCCGAGGCATATCTGGCCGGCAGGTACTTCTTTTTGACCAGGCGCTTCGCAGCCGCAGACGTCATCAACCCCTTTGTCGCCTGATTGACCGCGATCTTGAACGCAGCCTGCGGCGAACGCTTGCCGGTTCGGCACTGCAGCATGTAGAGCTTGCCACGCTCGATGGTGAACTCGAGGTCCTGCATTTCCTTGAAGTGGACCTCGAGCATGACCCGAACGGCCTCGAGCTGATCGTAGACCTCGGGCATCAGAGTCTTGAGTTTCGCGAGGCGCAGCGGTGTGC
>CBDUZY010000178.1:0-6189 GCA_965371825.1 uncultured bacterium | reverse complement strand
CCAAGCCGGTACCGACGCTTGAGCCGCCGCAGTGCCTCATTCGTATCCGCAAACGGCGCCCAGTTCGGAAGCATCTCAGCCAAGGCGTTCGCTCGTTCGGGTGGCAGATCAACCTTGAACTGACGCGCCCACCGTTCGACCACCGACGCGAGGACCTCTCGGTACGATTGATACGTGCCGGACTCCACCTCCGCCTCAGTGCGCACATAAGCCTCAAACAACTCCATCGGCTTTGCCGTGACGATTTCCCCGAGGATCTCGCCCAGCGACCGCCGAAGGCCCGCCTCCCAGTCGATCAAGGTCCCGTAGCAATCGAACGTGATCGTTCGTGTTCGACGCAGTACTTCTTCAAACGAATTCATAACCGGCCTCCACTCGAGTTGAGCTGAGTGTAGAATACGCGGAGGCGACTGTCGATCGGCGAAGTACGAATGGCGAATTGTGAATGCTGAATGGTGAAAGCGGCCTCCGCCTGATCCGTACCACGACCGTGATCAGTACCGCAACCGCAAGGGAGCGGGCGGAATGCGGAAAGTGATCAGAACCGCGACCGTGAGGGAGCGGCCAGGCGCAGCCTGAATGATGAATACGGATAGCGGAGCGCGTAACGTGTTGTCAGCGACGCTCCGTATCCGCTTTCACTACTCCCGATTCCGCTCCTCATTCAGCCATAGCGATCGCATCGTCTAGAAACGCACCCAACTCCCTCGTGTACTCGGATGAGTAAGCAAAGCCCGCTTCGTTGTGCCCGCCGGGTGTCTCGATGAACCGCTTAGGCTGGGATGCGGTATCAAACAGAGATCGACCCAGAGCGATGGGAATCAGGTCGTCATCGCGTCCGTGCAGGAAGAGCTTGGGACACTTGACCTTTCCGATCCGGCTGATCGAGTCGTACCGCTCGCGCAGCAGCAATCCGACGGGCAACAGAGGGTAGTGGTGCTTCCCAACGGCCGTCAGGCTCGTGAAGGTCGACTCGACGACGAGCGCCGCCGGTGTATGCCGTGACGCCAACTCGACCGCCACCGCTCCGCCGAGCGAGCGACCCAAGAGGGCGATGCGGTTCGCCGGCTCCGCCCTCGTCTCGACGAGGTATCGCCAGGCCGCCTCGGAGTCACGGTACAAACCCGTCTCGCTCGGCTTCCCCGTGCTTCGCCCGTAGCCGCGGTAGTCGGGTATGAGCACGCTGTAGCCCAGCGAATTCAACAGCTTGAGCGTGTGGAGCCGATGTGAGATGTTGCCCGCGTTGCCGTGGAAAAACAGAACGGAGCCCCTCGACCGCTCGTGCGAAACGTACCACGCAGCCAGCGTTGCACCGTCTTCCGTGGTCAGCGCGACCTCCTCGTACGCCAGACCGACGTCGGTCGGCAGGCTCTCGTACTCGCGCGTGGGAAAGTAGATCAGGCGCCGTTGTAGAAAGCCGACCAGAATACTCACCGCTACATAGGTCGCGAGGGCGACCACGACCAGCCGCCGAGCTCGCAGATACCACTGTCGCCGGCGAACCGGCGGCGCATCACCGTTGTCGCCGGCATCGCCCATCCGGTCCACTCCGCAGTCCGAAGGTCCGAGACGATGTCATCCCTCGTCTACGTTGATCTTGATCGCCTTCGGCCTGCACACTTCGGACTTGGGAACCGTGATCTCGAGAACGCCGCATTGACATTTCGCGGTTACCTTCCCCGCGTCGGCACCGGCGGGCAGCTCGACCGTCCGGCAGAAGGTGCCGAAGCGCCGCTCTCTCTGAAGCGACGGTGTGCCGTCCTCGATCCCAGCCGGTAGGGTCTTCTCGCCCCGGATGGTCAGCGCGTTGCCGACGTGGCTGACATCCACGTCCTCCGCCTCGACGCCGGCCAACTCGACATACATCACGTACCGGTCATCGTGCTCGTAGATGTCAATCGTCGGGGCCCACTGCTGACCGTCGAACGGCGGGGTTGACACACCGGCGTGCCAAACACGCTCGAACATGCGGTTCATTTCGTCCTGCAGAGTTCCCAGTGCCTGCTGCGTTTCGTGAATCGGTCGAAATGTCATCGTATCGAACTCCTGTTCTTGGTTTGCCCGGTTACTGGGGCCACCGGAACCCACTTGCACGCGGTGCCATCTGGTCCCGAAGGACGGTGCCACTGGTCCCGGCGCGCCGGGATCCGCCAGTGCCCGCATTACTCGCCGAAGCTAGGCCTCCAAACGTCTCGGCGTCGCACGCTGCTTCGCGGCGGCCTCGGCTGCACTTCGCAGCAGAATCGCCACCGTTACCGGTCCCACGCCACCGGGAACCGGAGTAATAACACTCACCCGCTCCTTCACCTCATCGAATGCAACGTCGCCGACGATTCTCTTGTTCCCGTCGGAGTCCGTCACCGAGTTGATCCCGACGTCTATCACCACCGCTCCCGGCTTGACGTGATCCACGCCGATCAGACCCGGCTTGCCGACCGCCACGATCAGCACATCGGCCTGTCGTGTCTTGGCCTTCAGATCCCGCGTTGCGATGTGGCAACAGGTGACCGTGGCCATCTTCTGCAGAAGAAAGAGCGACACCGGCTTGCCCGCGATTGCACCCTGCCCGACGACGACAGCGTCGAGACCGTGCGGGTTCACTCCCGCTTCCTCGAGGATCGCCATCACCGCCAGGGCGGTGCAGGGAGCGATGATCGGGCTGTCGTAGAACAGCAGACCGATGTTCGCCGGGTTCACCCCCTCGACGTCCTTGTACGGGTCTATGCCGTACTGCACCGCCGGCGTGTCCAGCCCCTCGGGCAGCGGGAGGTTTATCAAGATTCCGGTAACGGACGGATCGTCGTTGAGTTCCCGGATAAGCGCTCGGATATCGGCCTCACGCGCGGAACCCTCCATGGCGTGAAGGCGGTACTCGATTCCCACCTCCTCGCATCGGCGGCGCTGGGATCGAGCGTAGATCTCCCCCGCTTCGGGGTCGCCGACCATGATCGCGTCGAGGCTGACACGAACACCCTGATCCGCCAGGGCGCAGACCCGGTCGGCTGTCTCCAGCTTGATGCGCCCACCGAGCGCCTTACCGTCGATGATCTTCGCCGTACTCACGTCGTACGCCATGATTCGCCTTGAGATAGGCCCGGGGACCGCCCGCCGAATCTTTATCCGCGGTGCGTTGATACCGCGCGGCGCTACCGAACGCCAGCGTGGAACTGGAAAAGTGCCGGCTCCGCGTACACCGACCAGTAGTACAGCGATCCGGCCGCTCCGATTACCGCCGCGGTAAGCATCACGGCCTTGATCCGTCGAATGGCCCGCTCGAAACGGACCGCCCGACCCGGGTCACCCGCCACTGAAAGCAGGAAGCGGATTCGGCTCCCTATGGACGAGTGACGCCAGCTCCGCTCCTCACGCGGCAAACCGTTCAGATAGGCCACACGCTCGAGGGCGGCGCAAAACACCGCGGCGCCGGTCGCGCAGACTCGCCCGTCTTGACCTACTCGCGTCGCCGCATCCGGGTGGACACTGCAAGGATACCCGCACTGGTCTTCCGGTGGGGTGACGCAGCGAGCCCCGAACAGATCCGCCTGTCGCTCGAACCGCCGGGACACCCAGCCGAACCCGAACCCCCAGAACAACAGTGTCGCCCCGACACCCGCCCCCTGAATCAGGACCGGGGAGAGCCCCGACCCCGAGTTCATATCCGCCGTTGCACGGACAAGCCACTCCATGACGATCGCGACGACAAGCCACCCGACAAGGGCGAAAACGAGGAAGTGTTGGATGTGGCGATGTCGAACGTGCCCAGCCTCGTGTCCGAACACGGCTTCAATCTGCTTGGGGGTCATCGTCTCCAGGAGGGCGTCCGACAGCATCACGTATCGCAGCGGTCCCAGCAGTCCCATGACCGCGGCGTTGAACATGATCCCATCGCTCTTCCAGACCAGAATATCCCGGCAGCGCAGCCCGATCCGGCTGCACATCGCTTCAAGCCTCTCACGAACCGGGCCGGGTTCCAACGGAACCGTACGCCAAATTCTCCGAAGCAGCAGCGGTGCCAGAATGAATACGACGGCGGCTGAAGCCCCGAGAACCGCATCCGGTGTCCAAATCCACCCACTCCACCTCCGCAGCTCGCTCCCGTACCCCCGCGTGAGATTCGCCATGAAGAGTATTAGTGTCAGGGGGACCGCGACGACCAACAGGTGGTGTCGAATGTTAAAGTCTAGATAAGATCTCAGGCGCCATCCTCCCGCGTCGCTTGGCCGGTCGCCGGACAGGGAAGCATCCTGAGGATCGTGCAGGGCCCGTTCCGCGGGATAGGCTGCCAGCCAAAGTGCGATGGCACCGGCAAAGTAGGGCGACAGCACGATCAGGTCACCGGCTATCTGCAATTCCGGCGTTACGCGCCCGAACGCAAACAGATCGGTCCAGGGCGTACACAAAACCGTAAACGCGAAACCCAACACGAGGGCAGTGCGTAGAAGAAGGGTTGTGCGATGATGTGATAGTTGGGACAGGTTGGGAGCGTCCGCACGCTCTGCGAGCAGTCGGCGCGACCTGCGGGCCGCCCAAACGGCTGCCAGGCCGAACGCAGGTGGCTGGGCCAGCGCGATTACCAGGGTCCAAAGGACGTCGTCCGCCGCGATGAGCGACCATCCGCTCGTTCCTTCGGCTCGCCAGAATAGGCACGCGAATGCGACGATCGTGAATAAGTGCATAGGCTCCAATAGGTTATCGGTTGTGGACTCTTGATTGTCCGGCATCACCCTGATAGAACCACACCCGCCGACCCGATTATAGGGGGGCGGGTGATCGTCACCAAACGCTCGACCAGGACCACTCGCCGCAACTCGCTCGCTTGCGACACTTCGCGGGATTGCGAGGCGGGACGTGCAACCTCGGTCGAGAGCAAATGATTCCAGTGAGGAGGTAGACCCATGTCGTTGAGATGGACTGGATGCACGGTGTTCGCGATGTTGCTGGTTTGTGGACCGACCCCGCGACCTGTCGCCGCGCTGCACGAGGCCGGCAAACCGGATCAAGCGAACACGGCGGCGGAGCCTGCCCCCGAGGAGCTTGCCCTGGGACCTCGAAAGTGGCGGGGGCTGCGGAAGGTCGAGCGACTGCGCGACGCCATCTTCGAACGAATCAATCTGACTCCGCGACAGAAAGCGGATCTTGCCGTTGTCTTCGCGCGGGCTTTTCAGGAAGCGCACGAGAATCCGCGCTGGTGGGCGCCCAGTCCGAGACCATATCCCACGCTCGGGAACAAGGAGCGTGCGGAGCTCGAAAGGCAGCTCGCCACGGCGGAGAAGGCCGGCGACCACAAAGCCGCCGAGAAGATTCGGTTCAATATCGCCAAGGGAACGGTTGGCGCGACGGCTAGTCTTCCGCCGAGCACACAGGACGTGTTGATTGCCGACCTGACCAAGTGCCTCAACCCCGATCAAGTCGACGCGTTCAACGCGACCGTAGAGCGCTGGCGCGTTCTCGAGTCCCGCCTGCCGCGCGACGGACCGCTGAGGATGCTTCGCCGTGCCCTGGCTGACCCCGACCTGGGTTTGTCAGCCGAGGTTCATCAAAAGGTCGACGGCATCATGGAACGTGCCTACCAAGCGCTCCCATCTTCGGGCAAACGAACTCCGGAGTCCAAGTCCGCGGCTGCAAAGGGAGCCCGTGCGGAGATCCTCGCAATAGTCGATTCCAAACAGAAGGCAATCGTCGAGGCCCATCTGGCTCAGTTCGCACGGCAACAGGCAGAGCGGGAGCGTTTCCGGGCCTTGTCAAACAAAGTCCGCCGGCAACAGATTGAGACCAACGCAACTTCGCCCGCCGACAAGCCCACGAAGAGCAAAAAGGACGACTGATCGGCAACGCAGCGCGACGGGAGCCGAGTGAGGGGCTGTGGGCGGCCTGCGGTCGTGACGAGGATTCGCCGTGTCTAAAGGATACATAATCGGGTTAACGTCCCTGCTGGTTGTGGCGGCGGTCGTAGTTCTGAAATCGACTGACAGAGTCCAAGGACCGTCTTTGGCGACTTCCGCGCCGAGCGGAGCGGATGAGGCACCCCGCTCGCCAGCGAGCACCGAGCCCACCGAACCGCCCTCGCCACCTCGCCCTCAGACACTTCCGCCCGATGATGAGCAGGTTTCGTACGCCGATCCGGAACCGCCGCGCGAGCTTACCGCGTTCAACGCGTTCGAGATTCGGCAGATCTGTTTTCTCCAGAGG
>CBDUZY010000177.1:0-6199 GCA_965371825.1 uncultured bacterium | reverse complement strand
GCAACTACAACACGGTATTGACGGTATACAGCGGCGAGTGCGCAAACCTGACCGAGATAGCGTGCGACGATGACGGCTGCGGGGAGTTTCTGCAGTCACGGATTGCCGACCTCCCGGTGACCGCTGACGAAACGCTTTACATAGAGGTGGCCGATCTCAGCCTGCCCGGCGGCGGCGACTTGCGCCTTAGATTCGACTTCACACCGGGCGCGGTGCCGGCGAACGATCACTGCGCCGGCGCCTCCTTCATCGGGTCTCGTTCAAGCACGGCGGGTACAACGCGCTGCGCGAACGTGGACGACGACGCCCCCGGCTGCACGATCGGCGTCAATTCACCGGGCGTATGGTATCGGGTTCGAGGTACGGGAAGGACGATGACCGCGACGGTTTGCGACGCATTGACCGAAGCCACTTTTGATTCCAAGATATCAGTCTATTGCGACAACTGCGGCAATCTCGCGGATCAGCACTGCGTAACAGACAACGATGATGACTGCGCGGAGCATTCCGGGCTCCTTTCGACAGTGACCTGGTGCTCCCAGTATGACGCGACCTACTTGATTTTCGTTCACGGCTTTAGCGGTAGCAGCGGTGACTTTGTCCTCAACGTCTCCCATGACGATGTGCCCTGCGCCGGCGCCGTCGACTGTGGCGGCGTCCCCCTCGGCGCCTGCTGTATCCACGGTGCCGGTGAATGTTCCGCCGGTATCTGCGGTGAGTTCGTCGGCTGTGGCGTGGGCTGTGTTTGTGGATTGTCCTCGGAGGGGGACGGCATCTGTGTGGGCGGTGTCCAGGTGTGCGAAACCATGACGCGGTGCCCGAACGGCGTGAGCGAGTGCGATCCCGGCGAGGTCTGCTGGGTGGGGTCTTGTTGCGATGGTCCCGTCTGCAGTCTGCCGTGCAACGGCGGCGGCTTCAGGGCCGATGAGACGGAGGCGGTCGATCCGGCGCTTACCCCGATGGGTGTGACACGGACCGTCGCGGATAGGGCCGGTCTGGCGGTGCAGTGCTTGGAGATGCCAAGAGACACCTGTGGATATGCTGGTGGAATCTACGAAGGTGACGGCGTTGCCTGCGAGTTGTTTTCGTGTTTTGCGGCTTGTTGTGTGGACGGCGTCTGCATCGGCGAGCTAGTGGAATACGACTGCGAACAGGCCGGCGGAACTTGGTTCTACGGCTACGATTGTGCGACGGTTTTTTGTCCACCTGTGACTGGCGCTTGCTGCCCCGGAGTCGCGTGTCGGTCCACGTTCGAGTGCGCACAACCGGCGCCGACGCTGCACGGATGCGGGGGCATTCTTGGCTGTGTCTGCTTCGACAACACCGAGGGCGGCGTATCTTGTCTCGACGGCCGCCAGGGGTGTGGTCGTCCTTGTCCCGGCGGAAGCGCCGAGTGTTCGCCGAGCGAGGTTTGCATCCAGGGCTCTTGCTGCAACGGAGGCGTTCCAACTTGTGCTATTGACGAATGTCCGCTGACCACTTCGGCGGCCAGCAAAGTCGAACCCGGTGCACTCGGCATTGTCGGTGACTTCACTACCAGACTTCACCAAACGGCCGGTGGAGGACAAGACGGGTGTCTCGAAATCGAAGAGAATCTGTGCCTTGCTTATGGTGCCGAGTACCAGGGTGATTTCACGATGTGCGTCGCAAACACGTGCCCGGCGCCGGGGGCCTGCTGCCTCGACCGCGAGAATTGCACACTTGCGTTGGCTGACGAGTGCCTTGCGCTTGGCGGCGACCCTCGGCCACCGGGTACCGCTTGCGGTCCGGGTGTGTGTGAACCCTCCGGGGCGTGCTGCATGGGCGACCAGTGCGTGGGCAACTCCAATGAACTCAACTGCATCTTGGAGGGTGGGCGATGGTACATCGGCGAAGACTGCGCCGAGTTCAGGTGCCCTGTGGAGACGGAGGCGTGTTGCGGTCCGGAGGTGAGGGAGTGTCGCGACGAGCTACCCGACGAGTGTGTCCGCGTTGGTGGAACGTCACAGGGTCCGGGGACGCGGTGTCTGGGCGACAACGACGACAACGGGATCGACGACGCGTGTCAGACGGATGCTCCCTGCGAAGACTGCGGTCCAGGTCCGCATTGGATCGATCGCTGCGCAGCGGGGATGGACCACATGCCCAGCGGTGCGCTGGTCGGGATCGACCGAGACGGCGATTGCATTGCCGACCTGTCTTTGCGGCTTAACGGTCCGGTGCACGTACGGCGGTCCGATCCTCGCGATGATTCCGTAGTCTTTCCCGGGCTGGCGCCAACCGACGGCCATCTAGAGGTGATCGATACCGAGATCACGTCACTTTCGATGACTGGTGACGGTGTCACGATGACCGCCGGCGGCGGGTTGGGGAGGATCCCGCTGAGACATTCGTTCGGGGCAATCGTTGAGCAACCCGCTCTCCCCGCGTTCGCCGACAGCTTCTTCGAGATGTTCGTCGAGGTCGACCTCGGTGGGGACGTACGAGTTTACAACCAGGACCCGCTGCGGGTCGTGTCCAAGATCGACTGCGTTCCACCGAACACAACGTACATCCACCTGACGGAGTGTGTGAAGCTCTTCACTTCGCCTATTCCGGGTGAAGGTGAAGTCCTGGCGTACCTGACGGCAGCCGATCATTCCACCTATCCGGGTTGCGGCGATCCGGTGACTGGCTCCTGCTTCGAGCCGCACGAGTTGCCCTACTGCGAGGACGACGCATGCTGTGAACGCGTTTGCGAGATCGAACCGCGGTGCTGCACCGAAAGTTGGAAATCCGTCTGCACCGAGATCGCAACCGAAGTGTGTCAGACACAGGCGTGTTGTGACCCAATGGCCGGTAGGTGCCGGGACGTTACACCCGAACTCTGTGAGATCGAAATCGACGGAATCCCGCAAGGCTTCGGCACGAAGTGCGAGGGCGATCAGGACCAGAACGGCGAGGACGATGCCTGCCAGGCGGATCCGCCGTGTGAGGACTGCGGCCCTGGTGCGCACTGGATCGACGAGTGTCGGCCGGGCACCGACCAGATGGACACTGGAGCCCTGATCGGCATCGACACGAACCGTGACTGTATCGAGGACACGACCGTTCGCTTGACCGGACCGGTCAATGTCGCCCGGTCGGCACCAAGAGATGATTCGATTTTCTTCCCGGGGTTGGCGCCGATCGACGGCCACCTGGAGGTGCTGGATACCGAGATACTGTCCCTACACCTATCCGGCGGCGGCATGACCATGGTCGCCGGCGGCGGAATGGGCCAGGGAGGCGTCCTGCGTCGGTCGACGGGGGCGATCGTCGAGCAGGCCGGTGCGGCGGCGATGGGCGACAGTTTCTTCGAGGTGTTCTTCGAGTTCGACCTGGGCGGCGGGACGTACGTGTACAACCACGCTCCGCTTCGCGTGGCGGCGAAGATCGACTGTGTTCCGCCGGTCACCACATACATTCATCCGTTCGACTGCATTCCGTTGTATAGCTCGCCCTATCCGGGTGGCGGCGAGATGGTGGCACAACTCGTACGTGCGGATCACTCGACACGTCTAGAGTGTGGTGATCCGGGGACCGGCGACTGCTTCGAGCCCAACGGGACGCCGGTCTGTAGTGACGGTCCGTGTTGTGAGTGGGTGTGCGAACACCAGCCATACTGCTGCGAAGTCGAATGGGACGGTCGGTGTGCGGAGATCGCCCGGGAAGGGTGCCCCACGCGCCAGGCTTGCTGTTTCGGGGATGGACGCTGTGCCGATCTGACTCCGGATGAGTGCCGCAACGCGGAAGGTGTACCGCGCGGTCCGAAGACGGCGTGTCAGGATGATTGCAACCAGAATGGTGTCGACGACGCCTGCGAGGTGCTCGGCGATCTGGACGGCGATGAAGACGTGGACCTAGGCGACTGGAAGCTGTTCGTAGATTGTCTGACCGGTCCCGATGTCCCGACCGGGGGCGACTGCCTGCGTGCGGACCTCAACTGCGATGGGAGAGTTGACTTGCGGGACGTGCAGGTCTTCCAGATCCTGTTGGCCCGATGAGCAGTGGACGATCTATCGCTTCGCGCCGTGTTACGGAGGTGGGTCGGTCTTCCCACTGCGTGGGGGCTACTTTGTGCTGGCCATGTTCGGCATCTACACCGGTCAGGCCGCGGGAGTGGCGACGTCCGCCCTGTGGACCGTAACGTCGCTGCTCTTCACCGCCGCAGGGCAACGCATCAGCCCCGTCATTGTCAACGGGACGCGTCTCGTGTGCGCGTCGATACTGCTGGCTGTCACTCATCGACTGACCTCTGGAGCATGGCTGCCGCACGCGTTACCCGGTCAGGTGGCGTTTTTGGCGGTGTCGGGTCTAATCGGTCTGAGCCTCGGAGACCTGGCCCTGTTCATATCGTTCGTCGACATAGGTCCGCGTCTAGCCATGCTCGTTATGACTACCGCTCCGCTGTTCGCGGCTTTGTTCGGGTGGCTGGTACTCGGTGAAACGCTGAACGGTATTGCCGCTGTCGGCATGGTGCTGACTGTCGGCGGAGTCGGTTGGGTCGTGCTCGAGCGTCCCAGTGTGAAGTCCGCGTTTCACTCGCCGCACAAGGTCCGTGGGCTCATTCTCGCGCTTGTCGCATCAGCCTGCCAGGCCGGTGGGCTCTTGCTCAGCAAACAAGGGATGGGACACGGTTGGCTTCCGGAGGATCAGCACCTCGATCCGCTGGCGGCCACGCTTGTCCGCATGGTGTTTGCCGTCATGGGTATGATCCCCATTCTCGTGTTCTATGCACGCTGGGACGCCGGACGACGCGCGGTGGGTTCCGGCCCCAAACGCATCGGTTCACCAGGCGTGGGGCTGCTGTTCTCTTGCCTCGGTGCTGTTACCGGTCCGTTCCTGGGCGTTTGGATGTCATTGGTAGCCTCGGACCGTGCTCCACTGGCTGTTGCGCAGACCTGTTGTTCGCTGTCACCCGTTCTCCTCCTTCCGTTAACAGCCACAATCTACAAGGAGCATGTGACCGCGCGTGCCGTCATCGGGGCAATTGTAGCAGTCGCGGGAGTGGGGCTGCTGTTTCTGGACGGCTAGCCCACACGCGACCGCAGGCATACGTGGACGGTTCGTGCCTGCGGAACGCCCGAGAACCTGCGCGCGGAAGGCCGCCGAAACAGGCTCGCGTTCCGCATTCCGCCTTCACCATTCACAATTCAGCCTTCGCTATTCAGCGATCCCCCGGCACGTTCTATTGCGGGGCGTGTGTGCGCCGGCCGCGCTTCGTTCGCGGCGAAAACGGGCGCAGCGTGACAAAAAAAGTGACGAAACGAACCCAAGAATTCGCCCTGGCGATGCAGAGAACGCCGTTTCTCGCGGAAGAACGAACCCAATCAAACCCAAGGTCCGAAGGGCGCGTCTTGACGGGATTCACACCGGTTGAAAACCGGTGCCACACCAAGGCACTGCACGAGAGCATTGCCACACCTATTCGTTGGTCAGCGCGGTGTCGCTTTTCACGAAGGCGCCGGCAGCCCGGCAGACTTCACGTCCCTCCGAATCGACGACGACGGACTCGGCAAGATACTGGTCCTCTGAAAGACCCAACAGACGGCCTCTGGCGGCGAGTTCTCCGGTAGGCGTCACGTGGGCGTAGCGCACGTTGAAGCTCTCCGCCCGCACAAGAACGTCCTGAACGACGGAGTTCACGGCAAGCGAGGCGGCGTCATCCAACAGCTTGAAGCAGATCGTATTGTCGAGTGAGCCATCCGAGCGAAAGTGCTGCCTGTGAATCGGAGTCACGATCTCCGACTCGCCCTCTTGAATCCGAATACCGGCGTCGTCTCTCTCGTTACGATCATCCGATAGATACATCTTCTCCAGGCGCTCGAAGTGGGCCGCGAGCAGTGCCTTATTATGTTTCTCGATGCTTCTCGCCGTATAACCTTTCAGTCCGTGCGGGGCCACTCTTCCACAGCGACCGAGTCCGTCCGCATCCGCTTCGCATAGACGGAAGCACCAGGCCGACCTGTTTCGTGTGAGGGGGCATCCCCGGTACGTGTACTCTCTCATTCCTCTGCGCGTTCTTATGCTTCTTTTCTCGTGATCCATTCTTCGTCTCTGCCTACGCGTTCTGATTGATTGTTCGATGCCGTCGTAACCGCAACGTCTCCCACATCGGGATGACACAGTCCGACGTTTCCCGTTTGTCGAACCTCAAGCCGCCATCGTACACGGTCTAGCCCTTGATTCAAACGGGAAC
>CBDUZY010000176.1:0-6201 GCA_965371825.1 uncultured bacterium | reverse complement strand
CAGCACCTGCTTCGTTCTCCTGAACAGGCCGAGTAGGGCGATCGAGGTCATGCGCGGATGGATCTTCCAGCCATCCGGAAGCGTGTCCGCGACATCCGAACTCAACCGAATGCTGGTCGCTAACGAGCAGTCTGAGGTCGCAGATCAGTGGGCCGGTGAACTCATCGAGCGTTTCCCGACTGCGGTCGAGGGGTACCTCTTGCGTGCCCAGGTGTTGGCTTCCTCTCGCCAACTCGAGACGGCGGCTGAATTCGTCGAATCCTGTGCGTTGGAAGAGGCCAAGAAGGGCAGACTGTGGTCAGTCCTCGCCGACGCCCATTTCGACGCCAGTCAAGAGGAACCTGGGTTGGTTGCCCTGCGCAAGGCCGTAGCGCTGCTGCCCGAGGACCTCGCGGTACGCCGCGCTCTGATTCGACATACTTCCTCCATCGAGGAGGCAACAAAATCGATAGACGAGATCCGCGCCATCGAAGGCGACGAGGGGATTCACTGGAAGTACGAGCGTGCCTGGTGGTTGCTCGCCCGGAACCGTGAACAACAAACGATCGGTGAGACTATCGATCTTCTCCGACAGTGTGTAGCCGCTCGGTCGGGGTGGGTATCCGCACGACTGCTCCTAGGGTTCGCCCAGGAGACCGCCGGACTCTTGAGCGACGCGGCGGAGTCATATCGAGTGGCCCGGGTGCAGAGACCCGAGCTTGCTGCGGACCCCGGCGCCATCCGCTTCATCGAGGTTCTGAAGAAGCTGGGGCGTTTTGACGAAGCTGACGGCGTCCTCGCACGCCTCGAGACCGCCCTTCCCGACTCACCTGAGGTCCTGCGTCTAACCTTGGAGCGACACCTCCGAGGGCGAAGACTGGATTCCGCAGCCAAAACCGCCGAACGTTTGTTGCACCTTCGTGCCGACGATCCCGCATGGGCAGCCGTGGCGGCCGACCTCCAGCTTCGGGCAGGTGACGCCGCGAAAGCGGAGGAGATCGCCCGCACCGCCCGTGCCCGCCATCCAAGCTCGACATCCGTGCTCTGGTCGCTGGCCAAAGCAATCGTAGCGCAGGGACGCGATGACGAGGCAGAGTCGCTACTGCGCGATGCTGCCACGTCCACAGGCGACGCAGAACACTCTCTACTGCTAGCCAGACTGCTCGTTCACCTCAACAAGTGGGAGCAGGCTGAGCAAACCGTGGCCGCGGCGATGGCCGCCGATCCCGACAGCCCCGCGGTCTGTTCCGCCGCGTCGGATTTCTGGGGTTCTCGAGGTGACCGCGCCAAACAGAAAGAGCTTGCCCGACGGGCCGTGGAGCTGCGCGGTGAGAATCCGGACGAATCACTGGCCTTAGCGGCGCTGCTCGCATCCGGAACGTCCCCAACCGACAGGGCCGAAGCGCAGAAGATCGTGGGGCGCAGGCTGAGCGCCGACCCCAAAGAAGTGCCGTCACTGCTCTTGGCGGCCCACCTCGCCACCGTCGCCGAGCCGCCCGATCTCTTGGCCGCGGAGGGAACGGTCAACGAGGCCCTCGCCGCTGATCCTCGCTCGGTTCAGGCCCACAAGATGCTGGCATCGCTACAGGCTCGAACCGGTCGAGCGAGCGAGGCGAGCGACACCGCGGCGTCCGCGCTTGTGTTCAACCCGGACGATCCCGAGTTGCTCTTGACCTCCGCGGAAATCTACTGCCACCGCGGCGAGTATCGTCAAGCGTTTGCTCCTCTGCGTCGCCTTCTGGAGCTGAAGCCCCGAATGCCGCAGGCACAGCGATTACTGGCCGACGCCTACTTGCAGACCGGCCGGAGTGAGCGAGGTATATCCGAGTTCGAACAGCAGGCATCCGAGGACCGTCGCACCCAGACCGAGACCTTCCTGCTCGCCAAGCTCTATGAAGCCGCGGGAGACACACGACATGCCGAGGATCTCTTTCGCCGCGCCGTGGATCTGGATCCGCGCATAGGCGAACCATTCCAGATGAACGTGCAGTTTCTCGGGCGACGAGGCCGGTACGCCGATGTGTACTCGCTGACCTCCCAGAGAAAAATGGAGCATCCCGACGACATCGCTTCGGTTATCGTGGCTGCGGCGATCCTCGGTGGGCGTGCCGACGATCCCCAGCTTCGGCGCACGGGAATCGAGTGGTTGAGCGAGATAGCCGATCAGCACGAGAACTACGCGGCCGACGTCACCTTCCGCGCGGGACTGTGTCACTATCAGCAGGGCGATATCGTAAACGCCGAGACGATGTTCATGAAAGCCGCGACCCTCGCCCCAAACGCTGCAAGACCCATAAACGCCCTTGCGTGGATGTACTGCGAAGACCTTGGACAACCGGATCGGGCCTTGAGAATGTTGGAGGACTACATCTCGGAGGGCGGAACGCCCAACGCCGAGATGCTCGACACCCACGGCTCGGCGCTGTACCGACTCGAGCGTTTCGACGAAGCCCGAGACGAGTTTCGTCGCTGTATTGGCCTGGCGGGTCAGACCCCCACGCTGACGGCCGCCAACTACCACCTCGGCAGAGTGCTTATCGAGACGCGTTCGGTTCAGACCGGGCGTTCGTACATCCGAGAAGCACTCGAGCTCGACAGGCGCCTCGGCGGCCTCACCGCCAAAGATGGAGAGGAGGCCCGCCGCCTGATCACGCCGAAATCCTCCGCTTCAGGGGGCGGAAGCGACTGACAAGAAGGGTGACCAGCGCTTGGATGATGCAGTCGTCCGGTGTAGTCGTCTGGTGTGGCAACCGCTTATCGTGTGTTCGGCGTGCGACGTGAAAGATGAACGGCGCGGAGGACGTCGCGTTGTTCCACTATCCCTACGACGTTGCGGGATCCTTCGGTATCCACTACCGGAAGTGAACCCACGTCGCCGTCTTTGAAAACGTTCATGACGTCGTCAATCGACATGTTGGCCGGAACCGCTTTCGACGCGGGGCTGGCCAGGTCCACGGCCGTGATCAGATTGGACAGGTGCGGGTCGTAGATGATCTCTCGGATATCACTGAAGTGAATCACGCCTACGAGCCCGTGCCGGGCATCGACCACGGGAAAATGATTGAACCGTGATTGTTCGACGAAGTGCAGAACATCGTCGAATCCTGCATCCGCCGGGATGCTCTTGACGGTGGCACGCATGACATCGCGAACGAGCAGCGGAGCGTCACGCCGCCACTGCATGATACGACCCAGGCCGAGTGTCCGCAGAAGTGCCTGCCACACGAGCCGCACGGCCGCTCCGCTTCCGATTCCCTGCGCCCCGGTCCGGCGAAGCAGCGTGACCACCTTGACCTCGCCGGCCTGCTTCACCACCCACTTCGTCAGCAGCGGCCCGCTAAGCTCGAAAACCACTACCGAGCCGAGTGCCACCGTCACGAAACGCCGTGCCCAGTCGTCATCCCAGTAGGCGCCAACGAACTCGGCCAGGCCAATCACTACCGCAGCCTGGCAGAGAAGTGCCGATCCCAGAAAGCGATCAAGGTCGGCACTCGCCCCCGACCAGCGAATCCCTACGTATGAGCCGATGATCTTCCCCGCCGCCCGGCAGACGATGTACGTGACGCCGATGATCTGCAGGTCCGCCAGGCCGGCAAGGTGCAGCTTGTAGCCCGCGATCGCGAAGAAGCCCACCAGAATCGGACGACTCATGAGTCGTAGCGGAGCCTCGAGACGGTCCGGGTCGATCGCTACGTTCGCGAACGTAGCCCCCGCGCAGATCGCCGTCAGCATGAAGTTGTAAGAGACGTAGTGGTGCTCGTGTAGCCAGCCCTCACCTGCGCCGACCACGATGAGAACCGCAACAAGTACGAGGAGCGTGTCGCCCGGTTGGAGCTTAGCGTGGAGAAGACTCAGTCCGAATCCCAAAACCACGCCGAAGACTACGCTACCGAGCGTCGTGGTCAGCAGATCGATCCAAATCCCGCTGCTCGACAGGCTTACCTCGCCGAGCACACCAGCCGCGGCGAGGAGCGAGAAACACAGATGAAATGCGACTATGCACAGGACGTTGTTCAGGCCGGTCAGGCTGAGGATCGTACCCGTCGCCGGGCCTTTGGCATCGTATTCGCGAAGAACCGAAAGAGTAGCCGCCGGAGCCGTGGCGATCGCGGCGAACGCCAGCAGCAGGGCGAACGCGAGCACCGTGACAATCGAGGTACCTCCGCTGACGATTAGCCCCGCACCGAGTGTACCTACAAGAACCAAGGTGAACGTGAGCCCGCTCTCGCCGAGTGCTATCCTCAGAACCTTCCTGCCGACGCTCCTGAGATGTCGAACTTCGAAGACCGCACCGATGGAGAAAAGAATGAAACCCAGCCCCAGATCCGTGATCGCCTTGAGTGGCAGGGCCGCGTCACCGAGCCCCGAGTCGGACCGGCCCAGCGGATCGATCTCGAAAAGCCAACAAAGAACCAGCTTCAACACGCCGCCGGCAACGAGGTATCCTACGACGCGCGGTACGCGGAGCTTGTGGGCAACAAACCCGCCGACTATCGCCGCGACGAGCAGCAGCCCGAAAAGAAGTCCCGGACCCGGAAGCGGGGCGCTTGACGGGTCGTGCTGAGCTAGAATCGTAACGATCAAGGCATTCCCGCCTCGCTTCGAGGTGCGGTTACCATCCGTGCCGTTTCAGAAACCGACATACGCCGGCAGGCCGTACCATCCGCGGTCTCATCGAATGCAGGGCCGCCTGGCTGACCTGTCGAGAGTATAGCAGTTGCTCTGCCAATCGATATGCAGCCCGAAAACGCCTTAGGCGGGGCCGGGCCCACACGGTTGCCGGACGTCCGAGTGCGTGGTCGACCTACCTGGCGGCGGAGAGCGTCACATGCAGTGTGTGTTCCTCGCCGTCGCGCAGGACGACAACCACTACGGTGTCGCCGGCGTTATTGTTTCGCGTCGCAGCCATGTAGTCGTAGATGTTGCCGACCGTCTTGTCGTTGATCTTCACTATCCGATCACCGGCCTTCATGCCCGCTATCTCGGCGGGTCCGTCCGGATTGACCGCGTCGACATTCATTCCCGGCTTCCCGTCGTCAGCGTACCCGGGAGCGAGCCCCATGACCACGCGGTATGACGGCGTTCCGCCCGTCGGCTCCTTTTTCTTGGCCTTGACAACCTGAAACTCTGGCCTCGCCTCGCGAGTCGCGATCTCATGGGCGACGCGGTATACGAAGTCGGCAACCTGCACCCCACCGGCGGCGTTGATCTTGTAGCTGTCGTCGCTGGGCTTGTGATAGTCGCTGTGAATGCCGGTGAAGAAGTGCATCGAGGGAATCTCTTTCGCAACGAACGGCGCCTGATCGCTGCGCCCGCCGGCGTCGACACCCGGAGAGACGGTCAGTCCGACGGCCTCGCTCACCGAGTCGAGGATCCCGGGAAACGACTCGCCGCACTTTGTCCCGAACACCTGTACCTTGTCACTGCCGGGCTCGAGGCGGCCGATCATGTCCATGTTGAGCATGGCGACGGTTTGGTCGAGCGGAGCAACCCCCACGCCGGCAGATTCGACGTAGTGTTTGCTGCCGTGGAGACCCGTCTCCTCGGCGGTGAACGCGACGAAGACCACGCTGCGGTCGACGGGCGGACTGGAAGAGAACATCCGGGCGATTTCGATGAGACCGCTCGTACCGGAGGCGTTGTCATCGGCCCCGTTGTGAATCTGCGGTCCGACCGCGTCCCTGACGATCTTCCCGTCCTTGAACTTCCTCATCATCGGCTTGCGTATGCCCAGATGGTCGTAGTGGGCACCGATGACGACGAACTCGCCCGCAAGTGGTCCCGCGCCGCGATGCACTCCGATCACGTTATGCGTTGGGGCGGTCCTCTTGACGAAGCCGGTCCGACCTTCCGCCGCCTTATGGGCAACGATGCTCGAGGACGGTGTCCCGGCATCGAGCTTCTCCTGCAACTCGTCGAGCGTTCCGAGCCCACCCGCCTCGACCGCCCATCCCGCCAGCGCCCGCGTTACGTCGAACGCCGGAACGCCGTATTCGTCGGCACCTTGGGCGACGAACTCGGTAAGAACATCTTCCTCTTCCGGCAACGGCAGCGAGTTCACGAGCAGGACGGCCACAGCGCCGCGATCCTTCGCGTTGTACACCTTATCGCGGAGCAACGAGTGGCGGGTCGGGTTACCCTCTTCGTCCGCCCATGAAGGAGGCTCACCCTCGAAGATCAGCGCCACCGCTCCGGAGATGTCGACTTTGGCGAAGTCGTCGT
>CBDUZY010000175.1:0-6207 GCA_965371825.1 uncultured bacterium | reverse complement strand
CGAAGCCGCCGTCCGCACTATCATGCAGCTCGGCTGGGATTCTGAGCCTCTCTTGCGCAAAGACGGGGCACGACGACAACGTGAGGATAGCGACATGGCCTGTCTGATCGTCACGAAGGGGGAGCAGCTTGGCAAGTACTTTCAGCTCGGCAACCGGACGCTTGCGGCGGGCCGCGACCCGTCCCGGGAGATCCAGATAACCGACTCGAAGGTGTCGCGCAGGCACTTCATCATCCGCAAGGAGGGCGACCGTCACGCCGTCCGAGAGACGAACGCCAAGAACCCCATGCTCGTCAACGGGGAGCCCTGCAGCGAGAAAGTCCTCGACGACGGCGACGAGATCCAGGTAGGGGACACCGTTCTCACTTACACCCTGTCCGACCAGCCCGACCGTACCGACGCCCTCGGCCAATACCGCAAAGGCGACCGGGCCTACCGCGAGGACCGTACGATTAGCGACTGAGGCCGCTTGTCGCGCCGCAGATTCAGAGCACGCTACCTTCTGCCCAGCGAGCACCGTGAAGCTAGTGGCGTCATTCGGGACTTCGCCGGTGGTCTGCGCGCTGACGCGTAATCGCGGATCCCGCTGTAACAAGAAGCAGCGCGAGTACGAGCAAGCCCCACTCCGAGACCGTGGGGACATCAGCGCATTCGTCGACGATGCCGTTGCCGTCCGCATCCGCGTCCGAGGGCACAAAGAGCGCCGCCTCGACGACGATGTAAGTCGGCGAGTCACACTCGGCCGGTGCGACCTCTTCCGAGGCGACCATTCCGATCACGGCGTCGCCCCCGGCGACTGCAGCGTTGAACGTCGCGCTCGGCACGTATAACCGTGCGGAATCCGGTTGCACCTCCGGACAATCGCTTCCGGTCTCCCCGAAGACAGTCCCAACGGGGACACCGTTCACATCCACGCTGATGTGGTCGGGCAATCCGCCGAGATTCGCGTAAGCCAGGAACTCCAACACGACGTTCGCGCGCGTTTCCGGCGGGGATTCAATCGTGAAGCTCTGCGGGCTGCCGAACCCGATCGGCGACAGGCTGCCCGACGCGTAAACCAGCGGAGCGACGACCTCGCATTCATCGAGCAACCCGTTCACGTTGCAGTCGTCGCCGCAAAACTCCGTGCAGAAGTACGGTCCGCCCGGAGCCTGGCTTTCTGCCGGAATCTCGCACTCGTCGGGCACCGTGTTGTTATTACAGTCCGGGCTGGTGGCAAGCGCCACGTCAGTCGCATCCGCTATGCCGTTGTCGTTGCAATCAATGATGCTGCCGCCGAACGCGAACGTGAAGTCGTCGGAGAAGATGAACTTCTGGTCGCCGATCGTCCCCTCCAGCTCGCGGAAGTCGAAAACGGTGAATCCGCTTGGGTCTATGGCGCCGAAGAAACGCGGCTGGGTGTCGAGAACACCCTCGTTCGCCCCGAAATCGATCGGGTTCTGCAAGTCGCCGTTCAGGAAGAGGCCGAGCTTCGCCGGCGGCGTGTTCGTTTCGATCCAGCCGCCGATCGCCACGAGCGGTTGCGCCGCCACTCCGTGGAAACCGTCGCCAATTAGGTTGTCGTAGTCGCCGTGTGGAAGCGAGAAGAAGCCCCAGTTTCCGGTCCTCGCCGCCCCGGACCCTGTCGTGATTTCGTTGTTGGCGCTACTGGAACTCCAGGTGATTCCGAGGTTCGAGATGCTCGGCGCGGTGTGATTCCCGCCCGAAATCGTTGAACGGACCGCGCCCCACGCGGTGTCGTCTTCAAAGCCCTCGAGAACGGGCGGGTGCCCTAGCGAAGTCAAGGCGTCGAGGAACGTCGCCTCATCCGTATAGGCGACTACCTGCGCCTCCACGTGTCCCGGGCAAGTCCACAGGACCGCGCCGATCACGGCTGCCGACGTCGCTATCTTCATCGTTTCTTGACCTCCTTCTCCGGGGGGCGTTCGCGGACTGCCGGCGACGCAGCGTGGTCCGCTGTCCAGTTTCGCGCACGCGAGGCTGAACGCGTACCCTGACAACAGGTTGAACGCTTCTGGAGCTTCGCGCTGGATCCGGCCCGGACCCTACGAACTGTAGGTTAGTCGGCCCGCGCCCCAAAGTCAATGTCGGTCCGGAAACCCGAATGTCGTGTCAGCGTGCGTTGCCACGCGGATCGGCTTGCAAGACCGGCCCGTCCATGCACAATGTCGGGCACTATGAACGACTACATCCTCACGAAAACGGACGGGCACGTCGGCGTTTGCACGCTGAATCGGCCCAAGGTGTTGAACGCCCTCAACGTCGAGCTAATTACGCAGCTAATCGAGAAGGTCGAGGAGTTCGACAAAGACCCGAACATCCATGTCATCGTCATCACGGGAAGCGAAAAGGCCTTCGCCGCGGGCGTCGACATCGGAGAAATGGCTGAGTCTTCAGCCGTCGAGATGAGCGAGAAGAACGATCTCGCCGAGTGGAGGCGGATCTCCGCGGCCCGCACGCCGATCATCGCGGCGGTCAGCGGCTATGCCCTCGGCGGCGGGTGCGAGCTGGCCATGCATTGCGACATGATCGTCGCCTCCGAGACGGCCCAGTTCGGCCAGCCGGAGATCAAGCTCGGCGTCATCCCCGGAGCAGGGGGCACGCAACGCCTCACTCGGACGATCGGTAAGTACAAGGCGATGGAGATGATCCTCACCGGCCGATTCATGTCGGCCAAGGAGGCGTTCGAGGCCGGTCTGGTCACGAAGGTCGTCTCGAAGGAGCAGTTCCTCGACGAGGCCATGCGCCTTGCTCACGAGATCGCCGCCATGCCGCCGCTCGCCGCCAAGGCCGCCAAGGAGGCTGTGCTCGCCGCCGACGAGACCCCGCTGAAAACCGGGATCGAGTACGAACGCCGGCTCTTCTACTCCCTATTCGCAACCGAGGACCAGAAGGAAGGCATGAAGGCGTTTCAAGAGAAACGCAAGGCGGCCTTCAGAGGAAAATAGGAAAACGTCGAAACGTCGAAACGCGCGATCAGAACCGCGACAGTGAGGGAGCGGTAGAAGACGGGAAGCGGCGAGGCGGAAGAAAGTCGAGAAATCGAAAGGCGAGACGTGCGATCAGAACCGCGACAGTAATGGAGCGGCAGAAGGCGGCGTGACGGTGATACGCTGACAACATCGAAGATGGGTACTGCGATGGGTGATAATGACCGGATTCTCCTTGTGACGGACGACGACGGCGTTCGGACGATCACGCTGAATCGGCCCGATGTGCTCAACGCGTTCAACACCGGCCTGCTCAAGGCACTCGGCAAGGCTACGCGCGACGCCGCCAAGGACAAGTCAGTTCGCTGCGTCGTAATCACCGGGGCGGGGCGGGCGTTCTGCAGTGGACAGGACCTCGCGGAAGTGGCTGACCGTTACAAAGGCGGTGAGGCGATCGACTTCGGCGTGCTCCTTCGCGGCCTCTACAACCCGATAACTCTGACCATTCGCACGATGGAGAAACCGGTTGTCGCCTCGGTCAACGGCGTCGCCGCCGGTGCCGGTTGCACCCTAGCCCTCGCCTGCGACATTCGCGTCGCCGCGGAGTCGGCGAGCTTCATCGAGGCCTTCGTCAATGTCGGACTCGTTCCGGACAGCGGCGGTACGTTCATGCTCCCGCGGCTTGTCGGGCTGGCCCGCGCCATGGAGCTGGCGATGACCGGGCGGAAGGTCGGTGCCGAAGAAGCCCACCGGATCGGTCTGATCAACCACGTCATCCCAGACGGCGAACTGGCTGCCCGGACCCAGGAGCTAGCTCGAAAACTGGCGGAAAAGCCCGCCCGGGCGATCGCCCTGACGAAACGGGCCATAAACGCCGCCTGGTCCTCGGACCTGGAAACGCAGCTGGAGTATGAGGCCATGCTCCAGACCACGGCCGGGCGGACCGACGATCACCGCGAGGGCGTAACCGCATTCCTAGAGAAACGCCCGCCCAAGTTCACCGGCAAATGAAGCGTTTTGGGCCGAGCGTGCCCGGGTTGTCCTCTGTGAATTGCGGGTGTCTCACAGAGCCGGTGCGACGGCCCGCCTCGGTGTCCGGGCGGAGAGCTTGAGAACGCCTTTGTCCAACGCTAATCTGCCCGGCGGAGGCGGATGTGCGGCCTGCGTTTTTTCGGAATCCGGAGGATTAGATGACCCGCGTAACAGCACCACCCTCACAGGAGCCCGTCGTGTCAGAAGCCAATGCCGTTCATGCCAAAGCCGTCGAGCTCGGCAAGCTCGCTCTGCAAATGACCACTACGGCCGGTTCCGGCCACCCCTCAACCGCGCTGGCGCTTAGCCACATCATGGTCGAGCTGATGTACCGGCAGATGCGTTACGACCCGGCCGACCCGTGGAACCCGGCCAACGACCGACTTGTTCTGTCGTTGGGACACGCCGTGCCGATCGTCTATGCAGCTTACGCGGACTTGAACGGCGCGGTCGGTAAGCGCCCGGACGAGCGGCGACTGCTGTCGATTGAGGATCTCTCCTCATTGCGCGAGTTGGACAGCGTGCTCGATGGACATCCGAACCCGGCTGAGGGTTTTCCGTTTTTTGACGCGGCCACCGGATCGCTCGGTCAGGGATTGTCGGTAGCGGCTGGACTCGCCCTCGCCGCTCGCCTGGATGGCATCGACAAACGAATCTATGCGATCGTCGGCGACGGCGAATCGCGCGAAGGGCAGGTGTGGGAGGCGGCTGACTTCATTGTCGACGAGAAGCTGCACAACGTCTGCGCGGTCTTCAGTTGCAACGGCCACGGACAGGCGGATGCCGTTTCTCCCCAGCAGTCCGCCGATTCGATCGCCTCGAAGGCGACCGCCTTCAACTGGGAAGTGATCCGCGTCAACGGACACGATCCCAAGGAGCTGACCAAGGCGTTCGAGCGGGCGAAGTCAGTCGATCGACCGGTAGCGGTGGTCGCAACAACCGTCAAAGGATGGGGCGTCGATCTGATGATCGGCAAGAACTACCACGGCAAACCGCTGTCATCCGATGAGCTCGAGAGGGCGTACGCTCAGCTCGACGCGGCGGGAAAAGGGCTCGGGGCTGCGCCCGGCGGGAAGATGACACCGCCGGTCCCGGCAACGGTGGCGGATAAGGGTTCCGTTAAGCTGCCCGAGCTGCCACCGTTTGACGAGGCTCTTCGGCGCGTCGGGTACGATGGTGCGTTAAAAAAAGAGAAGCTGCCCACACGGAAGGCGTTCGGTGCGGCGCTGGTTGCCCTAGGCGATATCGATCCCCGCGTCGTGAGCTTGGACGGCGACGTAAGCAACTCGACGTACGCAAACTTGTTCGCCAAGGCCCACCCGGACCGATTTTTCGAGTGCAAGATCGCCGAGCAAAACGTAGTCAGCGCGGCTGCGGGAATGTCCGCCGCTGGCAAGATCCCTTTCGCCAGCAGCTTTGCCAAGTTCATCTCTCGGGCGACGGATCAGATCGACATGGTCGGTATCTCGCGGGCCAACGTGAAGATCGTGGGCTCGCATTCCGGCGTGTCGCTAGGTGCCGACGGCCCGTCGCAGATGTCCGTTTCCGACGTCGCATACTTTCGGAGCATGACCCGCGTGGACGACGGTACCGGTGCAGCGATGTGCCATGTGTTCCACCCGTCCGACGCGATCAGCGCCTATCGCTGCGTGGAATTGATGGCCCGGGTCCAGGGGCTGTGCTACATGCGAACGCACCGGCCCGACGCACCGTTCCTCTACCCATTCGATGAGCGATTCGAGATCGGCGGTTGCAAGCGGTTGCGAACCGGCGATCGCCTGACGATGGTCAGCAGCGGCTACATTCTCCACTCGGTGCTCGAGGCGGCGGCCGGGCTCGAACGGAATGGGATCGGCTGCAACGTCTTCGATGTGTACACGTTCCCGCTGGACGCGACTCCGATCCTCGAGGCGGCGCGGAATGCCGGCGGGACGCTTCTGACGGTCGAGGACAACTACCTGGGCGGGCTTCACTCGGAACTGGCCGAGGCGGCTGCTGAGGCGGGCAACGTCCGCGTCGTGGGGATGACGGCGAAACGCATCCCCAAGTCAGCTAAGTCCGCCGGCGAGGTGTTCGAGTACGTGGGGGTTGGGATACCGCAAGTAGTGGAGCGGGCGACCGAGTTGGTCACCCGATAGGCTCCGGGCTGTGTCCGGCGCTCGGGGCGCGATCGACGATCTCGTTGCCTACACTGCGATGAACAACATCCCCGTGCGTGCGTAAAGACACCAAGGAGGACGTGGTC
>CBDUZY010000174.1:0-6262 GCA_965371825.1 uncultured bacterium | reverse complement strand
CCGATTGCAGCGACGGGAACGAGTGCACGGCGTACTCCTGCCTGGACTCGTGCTGCGTATATGAGGACATTGACTGCGATGACGAGGACGCTTGTACGGACGACGGTTGCGATCCGGGAACCGGCTGCGTCCACGCTCCGGTCTCGTGCGATGACCAGGACAACTGCACCATCGACTCGTGCAGTGCGGATACGGGGTGTAGTAACATCGTCGACTGCACGAAGTGTCGGGCAATCGATCTTCTGAAGGAGGTTCGAACATTACCGGATGGGATGTTCGCGCCTCAATTGGACGTCTCCGAGATCCCTCCGGATAGTCTTCAGGCCATTGAGTATCGATTCACTGTAACGAACTACGGGGATCTTCCGGAGCAGGTGAATCTGGAGGATCTCTTCCTGTGCCAGGACGTCAACGACACGCCCGGCGTGGCATTCGTGGTCGGCGAGTGTGAGCCCTGTGCGGATCTTCCGCCCGGGGAACCGGCGATCATCGTCGACACAATCCCCGCAGGCGAAGCGCGTGTGTACACTTGCCAAGTGCTCTTTGAAAGCCAAAGGGCGCTCTGCGATTTCGTGGGCGTGGGCGGTGAACCTCCGCAACACTCGGAGTGCGATCCCGGGCGCGGTGATCTTGACCGCGATGGCGATACGGATCTGTCAGACGCTCGGGCTTTCCTCTCGTGCGTTGGTGGACCCGGGAGTGCCGAACTCCAGTCGGAGTGTGAGCCGACCGATTTCGCCGAGGCGGACCTGGATTCTGACAACGATGTGGACTTGCGTGACTTTGCGGGGTTCGCGAGATTCATCACGCAAAGCGATGATCTCTGCTACAGCAATTGCGCCAGGGCAACAGCGGATGGCGCCAACTTGTCGGCGATTTGCCCGACCGTAGTGTCGATCGTGGTCGAGTCGTTCGCCTCCGTGTGCGCATTCTGCGAGCCTCTCAGCGGCGCGTGCTGTCACGGCGCCACCGGACTCTGCGAGGACGACGTGCCCCCCGGTGATTGCGAAGGGCCTGGAGATCTGTGGTTCGACTCGGAGCTGTGTGACGAACTCGAACCCCCGTGCGAACCGGCTCGAGGCGCCTGCTGCCGCGGGATGACCGGACTGTGCGAGGACGATGTTCTGTCGGGTGACTGCGCGGGAGATCGAGACTCGTGGTTCGAGTTGGAGCTGTGCTCCGACGTGGAACCGTGTGAGCAAGTCGGAGGGGCTTGCTGCGACCGCAAACCACTTACGGGGGGATGCACAGACGACGTCTTGCCGAGCGATTGTGTCTGTGACACCTGCGACTGGTTTGCCGACACACCCTGCACGCAGATCGATTGCCCCCCCGCGTCCATCCCGACGGTTTCCGAATGGGGTCTGGTGATCATGACGCTGTTGCTGCTCACCAGCGCGAAGATCTACTTCGGACGGCGCCTCGGCGTGTCGCTCAATCTCCCCGAGTAGGACTCGAACCTACAACCTAGCGGTTAACAGCCGAGATTCTGAGTCCGCCGAAAAGCCCAGAAGTCCTTTGTTTTCAGCATCTTATCATCATCAGCTCTATTCGCAAACTAGCGCATCGTGTCGCGTTTTCTCGCGTTTAGAAGCGGTAGTCGTAGCGCAAAACGGTAACCAAGGCGGTAGTTCTTCACACCGTCAGGTTATCCTGGACCCTTTCACGGATTTGGTCGCGCACCTTCGCGACGGCAGCGAACCGCTCATCTCGACGATCCGATCTCTCTCAATAACAGCGCGCTGGATCATGGTAACATGCCGTCGCCGATGTCTCGCCGTTTGTTCCCGACGATCGCGGTGTATTGAATGGGCTGACGGCTGATCCCGACCCGGTGCTGGTAGCGTTGCGTTTTGCGAACCTCAAGTGTCTTGTCGGCCACTATTGATTGGATGAGGCGTGCGAAGCCGCTAGTATCGTCCTGATCAAGGAAACTTGACTTGATGTTGAAAGCGATCCAGCCGTCCGGCTTGATCAGGTTGTAGGCGCTGGCGAACACCTCGGTGGGAATGTCCCCGAAACCAAGAGCCGCGACGCAGGTTAGGCAGTTGAACCCATACCCTTCAAGTTCATGTCGATCGCTCGGATTCAATCGCGTCATATCCACGACGTGGTAGTTTGCGTAGGTTCCCGGACGATCACGCTGTGTGGCATCGGCGGCCGCCTCGATGATGTCCGTGCCGACTATGAACTTGACACCCATGTCAGCGAGCTCTTCGCCAACCATGCCGTTTCCGGCACCGAGATCCAGCACTCGCAACGCGGCTGCCTGTGTGCCCGCGGCAGTCAGTTCGGCCTCAAAGAGCTTCCGAATCCTGGCCGGAGAGTCGCACTTCAGGATGTCGTAAATGAGGTGTTCGTACAGACCGGGCACGGCGAACAGCTCATCGTAGTCATGGAGCCGAATCTCACGCCACTCGCCGTTCACGCGGACCACGCACCACTCTTCATCCTGCGTGAACGAGAGATCCGCCGGGGGCAGCGCGATTCGGAGGTCGTTGTGTAGCGTGCTTCGTTGTCCAATATGCGTGCTCGTCGCCACGGTCATACAAGAAGCTCCTTGCGGGTTCGTCAGGGTACTGTTGGCGCTTTCGCGGGAATCGCCTCTGAGTCAGTGGACTCGGCAGCAGGCTCAGCCGGCGACATCACCGGCGCCGCCCCTTGAGTGGCCGCATCCAAGGGCCCAGGCACCAGCAGCGGCGAAGCATCGAGGGATTCCGCGTCCATCATCGCCGCGATGCGCTGCAGCGTTGCCAGGATCGTGGTCTGCTCCCACTCCTCCAACCTCATTAGCTCCTGTCGGAACCGGTCTTGCAGGAGCGAGGGAGCTGCCGCCAGGACATCTTCCCCGTCGCTGGTGAGGCGGACGGTAACGCTTCGCCGGTCCTGCCCGTTCCGGGTTCGATCGACCAACCCTCTCTTCGTGAGTCGATCCAGGATTCCCGTCACCGTTGGCCCGCTAAGATGGACTGCTCGGGCGAGGGTGCCGGTCGAGGACTCGCCCAGGCCGGCCGCAGCTTGCAGGGTCGCTAGTTGCGGTCCAGTAAGCCCATGCCCCTCTGCGAGCCGCCGAGAATGGAGATCGACGGCGCGCATGATCCGGCGGATCGCCGCGACGATCTGGTTTTCCATGCTGAGTGTGGTTCCCACGCTGGCCCTTCCGCGACAAGCACCGCATTCGATAGTTACGATCCGATATACTAGGGTGCTATCTATCTTGGGTCAACCGCACCGCCGGACGTGGGGGGAGGGGGGGATTCATAACTTATTGGTTCGCAAGCAGTTACGATGCCAATTCCCTCAGGCTCCCCCGCGAGCGTCTCGGGTTTTCGTTTCTGTGCGAAATACATCTTGCGGTAGTAACGCCCGTCTGGCGTTCAACTCGTTCGATGCTTATGATCGCTAACCGTGGCCTCGGACGGGAGTCGGACGCGGCGACCGGCGGCACGATGCTATCGAATGCCCCCCGGTTCACCGGCATTCTCGCCCGAGACGGATGGCCTCATGGCGTTCCGGCGCCGGGTCCCTACGAGTCCCCATGATTCGACTGACGGACATATCTAAGACGTTCGACAAGGGTCGCAGCTACGCCGTGCGGGACCTGTCGCTCGAAGTTCAGGATGGCGAAACGCTGGTTCTGCTTGGGTCGTCCGGCTGCGGCAAGACCACGACGCTGAAGATGGTCAACCGCCTGATCGAGCCCACTTCGGGAACGGTGACCGTGGACGGTCGCTGTGTGACTCAACACGACATCCTGCCCCTCCGACGATCCATCGGATACGTGTTTCAGGGGATCGGGCTTTTTCCCCACCTGACGATCGAACAGAACGTAGCCGTCGTCCCGAAGCTCCTGGGCTGGCCCTCCGAACGCCGCACTGCTCGCGCGCACGAGGTACTATCACTGGTCGAGCTTGATCCAAAGGTCTACGGACGCCGTCGCCCCGGAGACTTGTCGGGAGGGGAGCAGCAACGTGTCGGCGTAGCCCGAGCGCTTGCCGCCGATCCATCGTACTTGCTGATGGATGAACCGTTCGGCGCCTTGGACGCTATCACACGCGATGTCCTTCAACAGGAGCTTCTGCGGATCAAGCGCGAGCTGGGCAAGACGATTGTCTTCGTGACGCACGACATCTTCGAGGCCGTGACACTGGCAGACCGGATCGCCGTCATGCATGAGGGGCGACTGGAGCAGGTCGGAACCAAGCGTGAGATCTTGGCGCAACCTGCGACCGGATTCGTCAAGGACCTCTTCTCAAAGCCCAAGGCACAGCTTGAGGTGTTGGCTGAGCAATGATGGTTCACGACGACAAGCACTTGCTTGCGGCACGGCTGCTGCGCCTCGTGGTCTTTGTGGCCGCCTATCTCGTGATTGCCTCTTCTGCGGCAGAGGCGGCTGACACTGTGCGAATCGGCGCGAAGAACTTCACCGAGCAGGAAATTCTGGGCGAACTGGTCGCTCAACTCATCGAGCGGTACACGGATCTGCAAGTGGAGCGGAAGTTCGGCCTCGGAGGCACTGGCGTCTGCCACGCGGCTCTGGTCGCCGGCGAGCTGGACATCTACGTCGAATACACGGGCACAGCACTTCTTGACATTCTAAGGCAGCCTGCTCAGACCGACGGTGACAAGGTGTTCCGGATTGTCTCAAGCGCCTACCGCGACCAATTCGACCTGGAATGGTTGCCGCCTATCGGTTTCAGCAACACCTACGCCGTTGCGGTACGATCGGCGGACGCCGAGATGCGCGGTTGGCGGACGATCAGCGGTTTGGCACGCACATCGCCCGATTTGACGGGCGGGTTTACGTCCGAGTTCATGGAACGTCCAGACGGCTATCCCGGTCTCCGCCGTGTGTACGGACTTGAGTTCGCGCGGATCGCAGACCTTGATCCGGGCCTGATGTATAAGGCTCTGGCCGATGGCCAGGTTGATGTCATCTGTGCCTTCTCCACGGACGGTCGCATCGCAGCGTACAAGCTGCACATCCTCCGTGACGACCGCTCGTTCTTCCCTCCATACGACGCAGCCCCGGTCATCCGCAACGCCTTGCTCCGCGACCATCCTGAAATCCGTGACGTACTGGCCACGTTGGCAGGTACGATCGGCGATCGGGAAATGCGTCGAATGAACTACGCGGCTGATGAGCTGAAGCGGAGACCATCGGCCGTGGCACGCGACTGGATCGAAGCTCGAGGCTTTGGACACCCGCAGTTGGCCGCAGCACAGACATCCGCTCAAGCAGATAGCACCATAGGCTTCTGGGCGATGGCAGTTGCCCGGCGCGCCGAGTTGTGGCGGAAAACGCTGGAGCACCTCTGGTTGACCGTGTTGGCGATGACGATCGCCGCCCTGATCGGTGTCCCGCTGGGCGTGTTCATCTATCGGCGCCGGACGGCGGCGCCGCTTGTGCTCGGCGTGGCAGAGGTCGTGCAGACGATCCCGAGTTTGGCGATGTTGGCATTCCTCTTCGCGGTCTACGGCATCCTAGGTACGGCTCCGGCGGTCACGGCGCTCGTGCTATACGCCCTGTTGCCGATCGTGGTGAACACCTTTACCGGATTGAAGGAGTTATCCCCCGAGATCATCGAGGCCGCGGATGGGGTGGGCATGTCCGGGTGGCAGCGATTGTGGATGGTCGAACTGCCACTCGCGCTTCCCATGGTCGTGGCGGGCATCCGCACGTCGACTGTCTGGACGGTTGGCATCGCTACGCTCTCGACCTACATCGGCGCCGGAGGTCTTGGCGACTTCATAAGTCGAGGGCTCGCACGAAACGACCCCCGGCTGACGCTGCTTGGAGCCGTACCGGCGGCGATGATGGCCGTGATTCTCAGTTTGGGTATCCGCCTCATTGAGCGACGGTTGCGAAAGTCCTGACCCCGGCCCCCCCCCATTCGGCGGTGGCGCGGACACGCGAACGTCACGTACGTGCGCCCAGGAGCCCTGGAGCGTCGGACACCGGTAAACAACAGTCCCACATATCGACGACGTACAATCGTACAACCAAGCGGCGGAGAGCCGCTAGTTCGACCGTTTGCGCGATCGTCGCAAGTCCGGCGCTGTCAATCGCTTAGCACCGATTCTGCCGGCTGAGGACCGAGCTGCCAAAACGGTAAACACCGTTTTGTACCGTCTTTTTGAACGTCAATCAGGAGCGGAAGTGACGAAGGACAGGCGGTAAACTGTTTAAGGGAAACGACTTACGACCTCCCCGAGTAGGACTCGAACCTACAACCTAGCGGTTAACAGCCGCTCGCTCTAC
>CBDUZY010000173.1:0-6287 GCA_965371825.1 uncultured bacterium | reverse complement strand
GCTCACCCTGCTCACCCCGCCCATTCCGGCGACGGAGGCCGCCACCACGCGTTCCCGGGCCCCGGAAAACTCTGGACCGACGTGAGTGACGAGAAGACCGTATGGCGGACGTATCACTTGTCCGAAGGCAAGCTCGAGGATTTCACGGAATTGATGAGTCGTCAAGACGTGCCGATCCTGATCCAGTCCAAGCCCGACGCCATCGACATCCAAGCGACCGAGCGTCAGCACGGCGTATTCAACGCTTTCTTCCAGATGATCGATCCGTCAGACAAACGAGTTGGAGCCGGCGCTGATTCCTCGTGGTTTGTGGTGACGGGCGAATCACCTCAGTGGCACGGCGAGTGGATGGTCGGTGGCTCGAAGGGCTGCGACTGCAAGGGCAAGTGCTCGTGCGACTGCAAGTTCGGGATCTCAGCGGGCCGTGCCCACAACGACTGCCCGAAGTGCCGCAAGGCCGCCAAGATCAAGGCCAAGGCGGAAAAGGTCAGGGAGAAGGCGCGGGCAAAGGCGATCGAGTTGCGCGAGAAGATTGAGGGCAAGACGGCTCGGACCCGCGCCGAGGCGCGTGAACGGGCTAGGGGGGCGCGCGAGCGCGTCCGCGACCACTCCCGTCGCGCCCGTGCCGAGGCTCGCGCTCATCAGGAGTTCGTGCGAGCTCTTGAAGAACAAGGCTACGCCCTCGAGGAGCAAGGTGAACGTCTTCGTGACCAAGCGGAGCGTATCCGCGAAAGCGCCGAGAGCGTCTTCGAGCAGGCCATGGAGCGGTTCGAGGACGAAGCACACAGCGACGCCTTCAAACACCACGTCGAGGTCCTGGAGGAGAACGCCCGCCAGTTCGAACGACAGGCCGAAGAGCTAGAGCAGCAGGCCAAGGAGCTCGAGGAGCAGATGGGCGTAATCGAGGCGGAGGTGGAGGAACTCGAAGAACACGCTGAGCACTTAGACGAACGTGCCGACGCGATCCATGAGGCCGAGCGCTCCCTCGAGGGGATCCACGCCAGCCCCGAGTTGGCCGAGTCCATCGTGCTGCTCGCGGGCGAGATCGAGCGAACACACGACGCGACCATCGAGGCCATCGAGCCGACCATCGAAGTCGTCGACCTGACCATCCAAGGCATCGAGCCGACTATCGAGTTTCTCGGGGACCTTCTGGAAGAGATTGAAATCGGTGACATCGACATCGACGCCCTCATCTTCGAGTCTGACGACGGAGACTTGGACGATGACGATGAGATTGACGATGACGAGGACGACGACTCGGACGATGATGACGACGATGAGGATGACGATTGAGTTCGAGTAGGCTGACCCGTGCCAGCGGCATCCCGCTGCGGTGTGCCGCCGGGTTCGGCGGCCTGACGACACGCCGTTCTTGAAATCGTTGTCCGAGAGCGGCACGCCGCCTCGGCGGTTTGCCGGCGACCTCGTTTCGGAAACGCTTCGCGGGGCGTGCGGCGCGGCGGGACAATCCGTCCCCGGCGCCCGCTTGAAGAACTCACTTCACTATCGAAGGAGGTGACCGGATGGGGCGGTGCAGCACGCACACTTCGGTTTGGGTCTGTCTGATTCTTGGTCTCGTCGGTCTGGTCGAAGCGATGCCCGCAGTTACCTACGCCCAACGTGGCGACGCGGATGCGGCGGACGACTCCGCCCTTCGCGCCTACCTGACGGGCAACGGCCTGCTCAACCGCGGGTTGTACGAACTCGCGACGACCGAGTACCGCAAATTTCTCTCGGATCACGACGACCATGATAAGGCGCCCGTGGCCCGCTACGGCCTGGCGGTGTGTTTGTACCGGCTCCAGCGCTACGACGAAGCGGTAACGGAGCTGGAGCGTCTGCAAGAGCTGTCAGGGTTCGATTACGCGCCGCAGGTCGCGACGATGGCAGGCCAGTGTCACCTCATAGGCGGTCGATACGAAACCGCCGCCAAGGCATTCGAGAAGGTCGCCCGACGTTTCAGCGACGACGACCTCGCGGACGATGCAACGGCGGGTCTTGTCGAAGCGCTCTATCGAAACAAGGAACACGAGAAGGCGATCACGGTGGCGGGCGCGTTCTCGTCGCGCTGGGAAGACAGCGCCCTGGGCGAGCGGGTCGAGTTCTTCGGCGGCCTGGCCGAGATGGCCCTCGAGAAATACACCGCCGCCGCCGAGCGATTTGCGAAATCATTGAAGGCGTACCCCGCAGGCCGCTTCGCGGATCAGACGTCGCTCTTGCTCGCTCAATGTCATCAGGCTGACCGGTCGATCGAAAAGGCGATCCGCCAGTACAGAGCGGTGCTCGAGCGCGGCGTTACGCGTCTAGTACCTAACGCCCTTCTCGCCCTGGGAACTCTTCTCTACGAGACCGGTGAGTTCGATGCAGCCGGGGAGGCGCTGGATCGGCTGCTCACCGAGGCCGACGAGAACCCTCAGGTACTCAAGGCGTGGTTTCAGCGCGGTCGCGTGCACTTTGCACAAGATGAGTACGACCGCGCCTTCGAGGCTTTCAAACGTGTCGCTCGGGAGGAAGGGAAATCGCAGGACGCCGCCGCTTATTGGATGGCCAAGTGCAAGCTGCGCAGCGGCGACTACGAGGAGGCCGCCCGGCGGATGCGGGCGGCGGCAAAGAGGTTCCCGCAGAGCGATCTCCAGCCCGAGATGCACTACGACCGGGCGATCGCACTACTGCAGGCCGAAGAACTCGACGACGCGATTGAGGCGTTGGAGACGTTCCATTCGCGCTTCGACGACCACGCCCTGGCCCCGACGGTTCTCCACCTGCTCGCCGCGACGGAGCACCGCCGCAAGGAGTATGACAAGAGCCTGGCCTATTGCCGAACGTTCCTTGATTCGCACCCAGGGCATGAGCTGGCAGCCCCGCTGCGCTTCCTATCGGCTGAGAACCACTTCTTGTCCGGGAGACACTCCGAGGCGGTTGACGGATTCCGCGAGTTCCTCGGCGAGCATGGGGACGATCCGCAAGCGCTGAAGGCGAAGTTCAGGTTGGCCATCGCCCTCTATCGCCTCGAGCAGTTCGACGAAGCCGAGCCGCTCCTTGTGGAACTCGCCCCGACGGCGAAACAGAATGAGGTCTTTCGGCCGGCGCTGCTCGCATTGGGCGACATTCACTTCCATCGTTGCCAGAATGGCACCGGTACATGCAACTGGCAGCAGGCTGAGCAGCGACTAAGTGAATACCTCTCCGGAGGCGAAGACCTCCCTTCTGCGGACGACGCCCTGTTGAAGCTGGCCTTCGTCCGACAGCGACAGGGGAGCCACGACGACGCGCTGAGCGGATACGAGCAGTTGATCGAGCGCTTCGCCGACAGTCCCCACCGTTTGCAGGCGTTGTTCGAGCGGGGTCAGGTACTCGTCGCTCTTGAACGATTGGACGAAGCGCGACCGGCGTTCGAACAGCTCCTCGCTGAGGGCGAAGACTCACGCTTCGCACCCCACGCCCTTAACCATCTCGGGGCAATCGCCATGCAGAAGCGGGAGTTCGCGACGGCCGCAGCGCTGTTTGAACGTGCCGGGGCGAAGTCGCCGGACGCCGCCATGACCGCTGATCTGCTGTTCCGGCAGGGACAGGCGCACATGGCAGAGCGGGAGTACGCGAAAGCCGAGCGCGTTCTTCGACGACACGCGGACGAGTTTCCCGACGACGCCCGCCACGCCGAGGTCAGCGCCCAGCTCGCCATCGCGATCGCCCGGCAAGGTCGGCATGAGGACGCCCTCGAGGCCGTCGAACTAGTCGAGCGCGGTCCGGTCGAGCGGCTCACACCGTCTCTTCGCTCATCGCTTCGTTATGAGAAGGCCTGGTGTCTTCGGGAACTCGGTCGATCGGACGAAGCGGGCGAAGCGTACACCACATTGCTCGACGCCGAGGCATCCGTGGGAGTGAACCTCCACGCCATGCTCGAACTCGGCGAGATAGAATCCGGGGCGAAGCGGTATGAAGCAGCCGCGAAGGTCCTCCGCCGCCTGCGGGAGTCGCTGTCTGGGAGACAGGCGGGAGAGTTCCGCAAACTCCGCGAGCAGGGGACCTATAGACTTGCGGTGTGCGAGTTTGAGCTAGGTCGGTTCGACGAGGCGGCTGGGCTATTCGAGGAGTTTCTGTCCACGTTCGACGACAGCTCCCTCCGGGCGTCGGCGGGATTCTACGCCGGTGAATCATGTTTCAAGACGGGACGGCACGAGCGTGCCGCGGTTCATCTCGTCCGAGTGGTGAAGAATCACGGATCCGACGCCGTCGTCGGTCCCAGCCTCCTGCGACTCGGCGAATGCCTGGCGGTCCTGCAGCGCTGGGCGGCGAGCGAAAAGGTCTTCAGTCAGTATCTGGATCGCTTCGCCGAAAGCGAACACTGGTTTCAGGCTCGGTTCGGTGTCGCTTGGTCGCGCGAGAATCAGAGACGACACAACGAGGCGATCGAGGCCTACCGGCAGGTGGTCGAGCGACACAAGGGACCGACCGCAGCCAGGGCACAGTTCCAGATAGGCCAGTGTCTTTTCGCCGAGGGCAAGTATGAAGAGGCGGTGCGCGAGCTGCTAAAGGTCGACATCCTCTACGCGTATCCTCAGTGGAGCGCAGCCGCGGTCTACGAGGCGGGCCGCTGTTTCGAGAAGCTCGGCAAGCCGACCGAGGCCCGGGCTCACTTTCGCCAGGTCCTAGACAGCTTCGAGGACACCGAGTGGGCCGAGCTGGCGACGCGACGCCTCTCCGAGCTATCGTCTGCCGCGGCTCTGCCGGGACAGTGACAACGGTTGTCGTCGGCACCTGCATGGGTAATACCCACCTAATGTTTCGAGAGGAGCTTGACGCATGAACATCACGACAGCCACGTGGATGTTCGTCTCCATTGGACAGATCGTCGTCGGACAGGCGGTCGGCGATCCGACCGCGGGCACACCGATCAACGTAGACGTCGCCGAGGCGGTGAAGGTCCAATCCGTCTGGGACTTCGTCGTAAAGGGCGGGCCGGTCATGATCCCGATCGTCCTCTGCTCACTCATCGCCCTGACGGTGACGGTCGAGCGGTTGATATCACTTCGCAGACGGTGTGTGATTCCGCGCGGTTTCTTCCCCGGTCTCACGAAGTTGCTCGAAAACGGGCACAGCGACCGCGACAAGGCTCTCGAGTACTGCCGGTCGAACGGCAGTCCGGTCGCCAACGTCTTCTCCGCCGGTGTCAAGCGTCTAGGAGAACCGGTGGAGCTCCTGGAGAAGCACATTCACGAGGCCGGCCAGCGGGAAGTGTCCAAGCTCCGCAAGTTCCTCAGACTGCTGTCGGTCATCGCCTCGATCGCCCCGCTGCTGGGTCTACTCGGAACGATCTTCGGCATGATCAACGCCTTCCAGACCGTGGCTGCCTCCGGCGAAGCTCTCGGAAAAACCGAGCTTCTGGCGAAGGGGATATACCAGGCGATGATTACGACCGCGGCCGGTTTGATGGTGGCGATTCCGGTGCTCATCGCCTACCACGGGATCGCGGCGCGGGTCGAGCAGCTCGTCGACGAGATCGACCGGTTGGCCGTGGATTTCGTCGAGACCTATGCGGGACCGTGGACGAAATCAGCCGCGCTAATCAGGACGTCCGTCGGCGAGGCGGAGGCTGTCGTCGCAGCGAGTGGAACCGAACCTCAGCCCACGGCGGAGGAATCCGAGGACAACGACGGGCGAGTGGAGGCGACCGTCACGGCAAGCTGATCGCGGTGGCGATGGCGAGCCATTCCAGATCCAACGGGTGAGAAAGCGATGCTGATTCGAGCCAGTGAACCCCGTGCCGGCGTGTCGATCGAGATGACACCGATGATCGACATGGTCTTCCTTCTGCTCATCTTCTTTCTGGTAGCGACGACGTTTCATCAAACCGAGCGCGAGATGCAGATCGCTCTGCCGGTGGCGAGTTCGGCTGCGCCGATCAGCACGTTGCTGCGGGAGTTGGTCATCAACGTCGACGTCGACGGGAAGATCATCGTCGGCGGGCGGCAGATCGACGCCGAGGACTTGAGAGTGGTGATCACCGAAGCGGTCGCGGTGAATCCGGAGCAGAAGGTCACGGTGCGGGGCGACAGATCGACCGCCTACGCGAACATCGTCACCGTGCTCGATCTCTGCAAGTCGTCCGGCATCCAGGAACCTTATCTGGACACGGTGTTGACGGATCGATGAGCATGCCCAGCGAGAGTGCAGGCTCCACGGCGCAGCAAGGACATCGAGCGCGATTCCGCACCGCGCTGGCACAACGAATCCCAACGGCGCGGCGAGGGCGTCGAGCACGATTCCGCACCCTTTCGGCACAA
>CBDUZY010000172.1:0-6320 GCA_965371825.1 uncultured bacterium | reverse complement strand
CCGCCAAGTAGCTGCCACAGTCCACCCGCTTGGCGAGCGCCCCGGCGGCAGGTAGGATGACGCCCCCAGGGGGAGCGGTTGCCCGCCTGGCCGAAGTCGAAAACGTTGAACAACACGAGGCGAGACAGTGAGCGATAAGACCCTGCGCATCCACATTGCGAACGACCCGATGTACATGGAGAACGGCTACACGATCTACCTGCGAAGCGGCGGACCCTGTTGGGTTATCGATCCGGGCCTGCCGCCGCAGGCCGGTCAGATCGCACAGCACCTACGCGAAGAATCTCTCGAACTCACCGCCATAGTCTTGACCCACGCACACGCGGATCACATCGCCGGGATCGACGAGCTGCACGAGATGCTCGGCCCCATTCCGGTCTATCTCGGACGCGAGGAGTGGACCGCCCTGGTCGATCCGGAAGTGAACCTCTCGGCCCGCATGGGCGAGGGGCTCGCCACGAAGGTCACCGATCCGCTGGATCTCCCCGCCGGAGGGACGATGGAGCTCGACGGACTTCAGTGGCAGATCATCGACACGTCCGGCCATTCGCCCGGCGGGAGATCATTCTACTGTGGCGATGTGGGTATCGTCATCGTGGGTGACGCCTTGTTCGCGGGAAGTGTCGGGCGGGTCGACTTTCCAACCAGCGACGGAGATGCCCTGATGCGCAACATCCGGGAGAACCTGATGACCCTCCCCGATGAGACGCGTGTCCTGTCCGGTCACGGCCCGGAAACGACCATAGGCCACGAGCGGCGGACCAATCCGTTCATCGTTCACGGACTTTAGAGCCGAGCCAGAAAACTACATGTGGTCCTGCGGCACCTACGCCTGTAGCGGCCGGCGCCCCCGCCGGCCGTCGCGCGCAATACCACATGCCCAGGAATGCGGCTTGCGTGCTTCGATGGCGCGTTCGAACACACCGAGCAACTCAGCCGCACGTCGGGACCGATCGAAGCGGGATACTCCGCTCCACAGTCCGTTCGCCTCGGACGAAGATCGCGTCGCATACCGCCGGATTGCGTCGGCAATAGCGGCTTCGTCGTCCGGGTCACACACTATCGCGTCGGCATGGGCCTCATCAAGGATCGCCCGAGCCGGACTTCCTTGTGAGAAGGTCGCTACGACCGGCCTCCGTACCGCCAAGTACTCGAAGAGTTTGTTCGGAATCTGTAGATCGGCGCCATCGCCCGCGGCACCGGCGAGCACGAGGGCATCAGCCCCAGCCACGTAGGATAATGCCTCCTTGTGGCACTTCTTCCCTAGGACCCGGACCATGTCGGCGACGCCCGCCTCGGCGGCAAGCTCCGAGAGATGCCGCCCCTCGTACGAATCCTCGCCGAGTAACGTGAAGCGTATCCGCGCCGCACTCTGGGGTGATGCGTGACGGAGACGGCGCAAGGCGGCGAACCAGGGAATCGGACTCCGCGGCCCGTAGAACTGGCCGCTATGCAGGAGCACGAATGCGCCGTCCGGTGCATCTCGTTTCGGCTCGATGCCCTCGGTCATCTCCCGGTCGATCCCGTTCAGAATCGTGGTGCACCTGTCCGCTGCGAACGGGCGCCGTCCGCACAACGCCTCTGTCATAGTCGGCGTGCAACAGACTACTTGCGTCGCGTTCCGCACGACCGCGGATTCGAGTAGCGCGTCCCACCATGCCAGGCTAGGAAAGCCCACGTCGCAAAAGGGGTTGTCCACCCACGGATCGCGAAAATCAGCGACCCACGGCAGGCCCGTCCATTTGCTCAGGATCAGGCCGATCAAGTGGGCACTCATATAGGGGGACGTCGAGTAAACCACCTCGGGGCGGCGGCGACGAATCGTCTTCAATCCAGCTCGAACGCCCGGTGCTACCCAACCCAAGCGCGAATCCGGCGTCATAAGCAGTCGTGAGACCCACTCGCGCAGACCGCGCGACTTCGGTCGGGGCCAGCGTTGTGGGCATCGCGCGGCGGATGATAGGACTTGCTCCGCGCGGACTCCCGACAGGTCGGGATTCCATTCCGCCCGCGGCCGGGGGACGGAACTGGATGACGCGAAACGGTTCACACAAGGAAGCGTCTTGACTTTGTCGATCAGATCGACCCAGTTCGTGCGCACAACGGACGTCGACTCCGGGACGCGCCGTAGCGAATCCTCATCGACAGGTTCGCCGCCCGGCTCGACGGTCAGCACCGTCGCGTCCCACCCGAGCCGGTCGAGGTGGTTCACAAATGCCAGTGTGCGGTGCGAGCCGCTCCGGTTGATCGGCGGGAAGGCGTACGCGATGCAAAGCCAGTGACGGCGAACCGTTTCCGGATTGTGAGTCGAGTCATGCATTGGCGCCACCGAGCCGAGCCCACGATCACGAGACACTCATGTAGGCGTCCATTCGCCGGACATAGCGTTCGCGGTTCCGCCACCGCTGCCACGATCCGACCAGATATCCTATGAGGTTCGAGGCCAGGACGATCCACATCACAAGCAGACAAAGCGGATAGGCCGACCACCTCTCGCTGCGGCGTGCGACACGCGCCGCCTTGCGGTGGAAGGTCCAGACGTAGAAGTAAGCGAGTTCGGCACCAACCACGGCAAGAGCCCAGCGGGTCACGAAGCACATGCAGGCCGTGGCGAGAGTGATCGCCAGATTTCTGACGTTGTATGCGAAGTCCTCCGCCCCGATCTGCGTGTGCCCCCGACCGGTGCCGTAGAAGAAGAACTGTTTGGCAATCCCGCGGAGAGAGGTTCGCGGCCGCCAATGCACGATCGCCTCGCCCACGAACCGCCAGCCGACGCTCAACCGGCGCATCTTGCGGTCGAACAGCGTGTCCTCCGAGAAGCGAATCCACTCCGGAAAGCCGCCCGCCCGTGACCAGGCCCCCTTCGAGAAAGCCATCGACCGGGCCGAAGGGTTAAACGTTCGTGGATCAACGGGGTCAAGCCGGCCACGCATGGTTGCCAACCCGACGACATCCTCGAGCAACGTCCTGCCGTCGATTTCGTAGAACCCCGCGACAAACTCGACCTTCGGATCGTCCTCGAAAGGCCTCGTGAGCTTCTCGAGCCAGTCGGACTCGGCGCGACATCCTCCGTCGGTGGTGGCGATGACCTCGCCCGTCGCGGAGCGTATACCGATGTTGCGACCTTCGGCGATGTTCGCACCGGGGGCCTCGATCAGTCTTGCGCGGGGATTAGCTCCTACGAAGTCACTCGCAACGCCAAGCGTATGGTCCGTCGAACCGCCGTCTACGATGATGATCTCGTCGGGCTCTCGCGTCTGGCAAGCCAGCGACTCCAGCGTCAGGGCGCACCCCACCGGGTCGTTCTTGACGGTGATGACGATTGAAACTCGTTTTGGCGACCGGATCACACAAGAGCCCCGAGCGAGTGCGGTTTAGGCAGACCTTCAACCTCCCCTCTGCGCGGATCGAACCCACGCTCGCTCCACCAACCTGGTATCGACGCTTTCGATGGTTTGATCGAGTTGATTATCGGCCCGCAAGCTGTGCGAATCTTGTGAAGGGCAACGTCGCCAGGCGGACGACAGCACGAATGGATCGCCAGAGATGTGCACACGCTATCCAACCAGGGTGACGCAACTTGTACAACCCGGCGAGATGTGCCCGGCCGGGAAGCAGCATCGCCCGCACATAGCCGAGTCGGAACCGGACACCCGGCGTACAGAGCAAGTTGCACAGTACGTGAATCGCCGGTGACGCGGCGTCGCGCGGTGCCTGATCGAGCGTCAGCCGGTCGCGCCAGGTGACCGGATGAACGGACAGCTCGGTCAACACCTCCACGGGACAGACCGGTCCCAGCAGCTTCGTCGCTTGTTCGATCGCCCGACGCACCGACAATGACAGGCGCCAACCGTGCGCGCACCGCACAACCAAAGCCCAGTCCATCGTCGCCCCAAACGTCTCGACTAACCGAACGAGGTCATACAACCACAGCAGGCGCGAACAGCCGTGATACGCCGCGTGGGCCGCCAAGTGCAGGAACATCAGCTCCGGTCGAGGAACCCACGTCGTCGCATCCCCGATCCGAACCGATTCCGCCCCCTCCCATAACGCATCGTCCGGCATGTACCGGGAGATTCGCATCGGGCGCAGCGGCCGCGCGTGCAGGTCGATTCGTACCGGCTTGGGGAACGGGAGAATCAGCTCGACCTCGTAATGGTAGCGCGGAAAGAAGTCGTCGCGGATTAGCTCGAAACCTCTTTGGCAGCCGTATTCCTCGAGCAGTCGCACAGCTCGCCCGGCGGCCCGCGGATGCACGAGCAGGTCGACGTCGCTCATCGGTCTGAGGTCGGCCCGCCGATACACCGTGAGGTTCAGCGCCGCCCCCTTGAGCAACATCACCGGGACGTTGCCTCGATTAAACGCGCCCACTATGCCCGCGAGAGCGTGCCTGACGTGCATCTGTTCAGCGCCTGTCCGTGAGGCGACCGCAGTGAGCCGATCCGAAACGAAACCCGGTAACGATCGGCCAAGTCGCCGCGTTTGCTCCAGCACTAGACCGGAAAGACCGCCGCGTTGAACGGCGTCCACCCAATCGGACCACTCAGTGTCGGTGGCCGGCAGATCCCCCGTAGATGGACCGGAAGCTCTCAGCCACGGAGCAAGTTGTCCGAGATCCTGCACTTATCCGTTTCCTCAAACGCCAAGATTGCGACGGTGAGTGTCGTTCACAGTTGTTATGCGCTGCGTGCACATTGCGCAGCCGATCCTTCGACCAGCCGCTGAACGGTGTCACACGTTTGCGCGATCTCTCCGGCAATCAGCCTGTAGCACCGTGCCCCACGGATCATGTTGGCGAGTACATCGAGCCCCAGTCGCTCGCACCCGAACAGATTGAAACATACCTTGTGTAACTCGATGACCGCGTCCGCGCGGCTGATCTCGGCCAGCGCCGGATTGGCGCCCGGTGTGTATTTCGGGAATACGACGTACCGTATGGGACAGACCCGGCCGACAGCATCCGGACGTACGTCCAGCGGATTCACAAACCGGATCCATCCCTTCGACCCCTTGAGGTAACGCCTCTTCCCGTACAGTGACAAGCCGAGTGACTCAATCACCGAAAACGAAGCCTTCTTGACGCAGATCGCTCGTGGAAACGGATGAAGCTCGAGTGTGTCCGCGTGGATCAGAGCGAATTCATCGCACAAGTATCGCCATCCCCGCGTGAGCAGGCCCGCTGTCAGCGTCGACTTTCCACTGCCCGATTCACCGGGAAAGATCACCCCGACACCATCGATCTCCATCGAAGAAGCGTGCAATTGCAGGAACTGTGGCATGGCCTTCGGGATTTCCCAGTTGACGGCCCACTCGACGTACGGAAGATACTCCTCCGCCCGCGTGGGCTCGAATTGCAGCTGATCGTTAACGCTGACCGTGCAACGCCGGCGATGCCACGGGACGAACGGCTTGGGTCTTACGTCGACTCGAATCGAGCTGGCACCGGCACAATCCACGCGGCAGGTCTCGTACAACGAACTGTACTCGTTCATGAGGAACCGAAGCGGAGTGTGGAGCGTAACGTTCACAACGCCGATGGAGAAGTGCCTTGTGTGTTTGTCCTTCCGCCTCGACATCTCGGTCAGCCGCTCCAAACTAGTCAGCATGGGATGGCATGAACAGGTTGAGTTCACGCAGCTCTCTCAGCGTGCGCTCGACGTTCTCACATGCCGATCCCGGTGCAACGTCGTACTGCTCGGTAAGGCGCCGAGCAATTGACCCGACGTCGTGCCGGCCGTCGCACTGACTCCAGATGAAGTACGCGGTGCTGTTGAGTCGGTGCGTGTCGGCCGTGATCGGGTCGTAGAGCAGAGCCTCGCCGTCCAGCTCGTGCATGGTGAGGTCCATGCGCCGCACGGGTCTAGATTCAACTGTCACCGTTGACTCTTCGTGAACCGTCACGATCGCCTTTCACCCATGTCAATCACAGTGGCGCACCGGCCACTACCGCTGATCCGTTTCCAGCCCGGCCGAAGCTACGCCGGTCCCCTTTCCCAGGTCGGCGGCAATCGCCGTCCAGAACGCCTGACTCCTCAGGCACAGCTCGGGCACCTTACGACCGTCGAGGAATACCGTGGGCGTCGCCGCGACTCCCAGCCGCTGCGCAAGGGCAATGTCCTCCTCCACGGCCCGCCGGGCTTCGTCGCCCCGCATGTCGGTCTCGAATCGCCGCACGTCCAAACCTGCGAGCCCGGCGAGTTCGACGTAGTCACGACCTCCCGGATCCTTGCGATGCTCGAACAACAAGCCGTGCATCGCCAGGTAAGCCTGATCGCCGCCCTGCAACCTCGCCGCTTCGGCCGCCCGGCGCGCAGAATGGG
>CBDUZY010000171.1:0-6322 GCA_965371825.1 uncultured bacterium | reverse complement strand
TTCGGCGCTCTTGCTCGGGTGGTCGGTCGGTATGGTTGCTCACGGCTCGGAATTCTAGAAACGGGCTAAACAAACGTCAAACGGCACACTTGCCGACCATGATGCAACCGGCACGGTGCACCAACGGCTATCATTCCACGCCCGGCGCGGTCAGTTTGTTGCTCGTCCTTCGAGTGGTGAGCAGCCGCCGCGGCAACGGTTCGCGCAGGATCGCCGGGGCCCGCTCGTTGCCGAGCAGGGCGTCACCCTGGCGGGCCTGCCAATAGCGATCGCAGTAATTCGCGTAGCTGAAGCTGATCTTCCACCTTCCGCCGGAAACCTCAGCCCCCAAGTCGGCGAGAGCCCGGCGCAGCTCGGCGATCTCGACACGGGCCAGCTCGATCGCCGCCCCGGCAGCCACCTCGGTCAGCCTGGATTCGTCGAAGTCCCACCAACTCGCCCCGACCTTAGCCGATACCTGAACCTCGTGCGTCGAGCCGTCGAGTTCGTGGATCCACCGACCCTCGGCAAAGGGCAGCGAGTCGCCGAAGTTGGTGTTAACGTGGGCGGGTAGGTCGCTGCCGTTAGTGAGCCGCGCGACTAGCGACCTCCCTTCGCGGACGATCGTGATCTCGGGTTCTACGCCGCTGCGTGAGACGGTTTCCGGCGCTGCTCGCGTGACCGTCACCTCAGCCGTGTTACTCCGAACACGACCGACCCTCGCCTCGGCGAGCGCCTCATCCTGCCACTGTGGGATGTAGTCCAACACGGCCGTGAAACGGCCACGATCGAGAAGAGGAAAACGAGCCCAACCACGATTGAACAGGTGGGCGACCACCTTGACCCGCTCTCCCGGTAGGACGACGCCACTCGGACCGCCGTTGAGCCGCGCTTGCACCTGGGCCAAGACCTCCGGGGCGCCGGATATCTCGTCCACACGAAGCTCGACCGGTGAACCGTCCGGCCCGCGAACGGATAACCACTCCGCAGCATCGAGCATATCAGCCACCTGCCGGGCATCGTCTCTTGCTGACGATCCCGCCGCCGCTTTCAGATCGAAAGGAACTCGCGCCGGGAAGGCCGATTGGTTCGTGATGGAGATTTCCAGGTTGACCGGCTCGTCCCAGCCGATCTTCGATTCGGAGAACGCAAGCGACAACTCCACGTCACTGAACCACAGGGTGTCGAGTACCGCAAGGACTCTCTTCGCCCGCAGAGCGGTCTCCACGTCAGACCCTTCAGCGGCGGTGTGCAGCGGTTCGTACGCCGCCCGTCCTATCGCGCATAGCCGGCGCGTGGCGAAAGTCCGAACCTCGAAGCTCCGGTCGCCAAGATCACGCACCAAGGCGGCGACCTCCTCACTTGTGGCGGGTCCGACAAGCTGTCGTTCGTCGCCCGCGGCGGCGTCCGAGACGATCCCCAGCGATGAGACCGCCACCGCCACCCCGAATGCCCACCTGCTCGCTCTGTATGTCATCGTCTTCATGCACCCTTCGGGCTGGGCCGATCCAGCTTGCCCAACAGGCCGCACCCTTTGGTTGTCGAGCCCGTCGTCAACACATCCCAGCCGACACCTGTCTCATCGGCCGGGCGTGCGGACTCGTCCAGCGTGAGTATCGTAACCTCGGCGAATCCCAAGCCAACTCGGCCTTTCAGATGCCTGCCGGGCCATGCCTTCCCGGCGGTTGGTTCGTCGGCCGCCGCCACGTCGGCCCTGACGGACATTGGACCTCCGGAGTGCCCGGCCTAGAATGTGCTGATGCGCCACGAGAACGATCCCCCTTCAACCGAAGACGCCCGAGAGGATGACGCCGGCCCACCTGGTGTGACGCGCGGGCGGGCTGAAGCTCCGTCGGCGCCGACCGCGCTCGAGAAAGCCTGGCCCTGGATCATAGCTCTCGCACTGATCATCCTCGTTTCCATCGCGTTCATGCCCGCCCTCACCGCGAGCTTCGTGGACTGGGACGATGACGACCTTCTGCTCATCGAAACGCGATACCGAACCATAGACGTGGACACCTTGTGGTGGATGTTCACGACCTCCTACACCGGACACTTTCAACCGCTCACCTGGCTAAGCTTCAGCCTGGACTGGGCGCTGTGGAAGCGCGAAACGTTCGGGTATCACCTCACCAACCTGCTGCTCCATGCGATGACCGCGATCGGCTTCTACTTCGTCGCCCGCAGACTCCTGGTCTTCGGAGTGAGCCGCAGGGGTGCATTCGAAGCGAACGAACATCCCGTGGCGGATTCGATGCCCGAGCAGGCCGCGAGCCCCTCCTTGCTGAGTGTGTCCGCCGCGGTCGCAGCCGCCTTGTTTGCGGTTCACCCATTACGAGTCGAGTCCGTCGCGTGGGTTGCGGAGCGACGGGACGTCCTGAGCGGCATCTTCTACGTGCTCGCCGTGCTCTTCTACCTCCGCCACGCGGCCTCGCGCCCACCGATGGATACGCTCGCGGGGGAGGATCCGCCCGCCTCTCATGCCCGGTGGCCGTACTGGGCCGCGTTCGTCTGCTGCGTTCTGTCTCTGCTCGCGAAGGCCAACGCCGTGACCCTGCCGTTCGTCCTCCTGGTCCTAGATGTCTATCCGCTCCGGCGGCTGGGCCACTCGGGAGTGTCACTGCCCGGCACAACACGCCGCATTTTTCTCGAAAAGCTGCCGTTCTTCATCGTGTGCATTGCCGCCGGCGTGCAGGCTCTTGTCGCACAATCCGAGCAAGGCGCCCTGTATCCGCTCGCGGAGCACGATACCATCGCCCGGGTCGCACAGGCGTGTTACGGGCTCATGTTCTACGTTTGGAAGACCCTGTTGCCCACCGATCTAGGCCCGCTGTACGACATTCCGGCGCGCGATGTATTGCTCGGGCCGATGTTCTGGCAGAGCGCGGCCGTCGTCATCGCCTTGGCTGCAATTGCGGTCTATTCCCGCCGCCGCTTGCCGGCGGTTACCGCCGCGTTGGTCTTCTACGTGATTCAGGTCGGCCCTCTGCTCGGCTTTGCACAGAGCGGCCCACAGCTCGTAGCCGATCGCTACAGCTATCTGCCTTGTATGGGATTTGCGGTGCTCGCCGGTGCAGTGCTTGTGAGGCTCGCCTCGCACTACAAAGCCGGCGGCGACGGCGGTCACCGTGCCCTCATTGCCCTGGGGGTGGCTGGCGTACTGGCGGTCTATGCCAACGCGACTTTCCGTCAGTCCGACATCTGGAGGTCGTCCCTGACGCTGTGGGAGCGAGGGGTCGCGATTAGCCCGAACAGTTCAATCGCCCACGTCAACTACGCCGACGCCCTCGCCGGTGCCGACATCCCATTCGGAGCGATCAGTGAATACGCCCGAGGGCTGAAGCTGAACCCGCGGGACGTGATCGCCGCCCACCACCTCGCCGACGTACTCGCCCGTGTAGGCCACAACGTTCGGGCCGCAGCGATGTACGAACGGACCCTCGAACTCAAACCGGACCTGGCGGTCGTCTACCCGAAGTTCGCCCAGGTGCTGGTCGCCGCCGATCGCCCACACGACGCCGCTACCCTGCTGCGCGGCTGGATTAAAGACGTGCCGGGCGATATCGAGGCCATGGTGTTTCTCGCCGACCTTCTGTCGACCCACCCCGACGAGAGTGTTCGCAACGGTGAAGAGGCTGAAACATTGGCCCGGTGGGCGAGCGAAGCCCGGCGCGGAGAGGACGGTGCCGTGCTGCTGACCTGGGCATCTGCTCTGGCGGAAGCAGGGCGATTCGATGAGAGCATCGCCGTGGCCGAGCGGGCCCTGATAATAGCCAAGGACACGTCCGAGCGCAGACTCACGCATGAACTCGAACGCCGCCTGGAGCTCTTTCGCGAGAACAAACCGTATCACTTCGGCGATTGAACGGCCGCCCCAGTAGCAACGGCAGTTCTTGACCCGGACGACGCGACGCTTTAGTCCGGCTGGACGAGGAGGTCTCCCACGCGTGTGTCTGTCACTGTGCCGTCGTGTATCCGAACGGATAGCCTTATGCCCTGACGCTGGGGCCTGATCGACACACCAAACGAGTCCTCCATGCGCCGGCGACCTTCTCTTGAGTCGGTCTCACCGTGTCTGTAAACGTAGACTAGGCTGCCACGCCCGGGGATCGGTGCACCGAGAAGCTCGCGAATCTCGTCCCGCCGTTTGCCCGATAACAAGTCGTTGTAGCGAGTGTCGAGGCTTCGAACCATCCGCAAGCGCTCATCGTCAACCGGAGTCTTCCACAGATCGCTGCCGAAGTCCTCGTTGATCAAGTCGCTCGACAACCTCGACGGTCCGATCGCCCGTAAGACGATTCCACGGCTGTCGTAGGAAACAGTGAGGACCGCTCTGTCAACCAGCGAGTAGACTTCCGACTGTTTCTCCGGCACACCTAGTAGCTTTAGAACCTCAGCCTCGTACTGTCCGATCAGAGTGTCGGCCACGGCCTTCCCGAGATGGAAGTGCTTCGACTGGTGACACGCCCGGTGACGTCGCAGCCTCGTTTCCGTCACTCTGCCGTGGGGCAGCATAATGTTTAGTTGGTGGCAATCGAGCACCAGATGCAACGAGTCCTCTATGCTCTGCCGGCGGCGTTCAGAGTTCGCCTCGCCACGCCTGTAAGTGTAGATCAGGCTCACCCGAGGACGGGTCGGCGGCCCCAGAAGCTCGTGAACCTCACCCTTCGTCTTGGCCAGCAAGAAGTCGTTGTTGCTGGCATTAAGGCCTCGAACCATCCGCAAGCGCTCATCGTCCGTCAGCGTCTTCCACAGATCGCTGTCGAAGTCCTCATCGATTAACTCGCTCGGTAAGCTCAGAGGTCCGCGCGCCGATGTGACGGTGTCGTCGCCGTCGTAACCAACGGTGAGGGACGCTTCATTTCCGAGCGAGTATGCTTCAAACCGCCTCTCCGGCGCTCCGAGCAACTCGACAACCTCGCGTTCGGTCAACCCGATCAGAGCGTCGTCGACGACACCACCAGCTGAATCGAGATCGGACTCTCCGGTATCTGCGGCCTGCGAACCGATTCGAGGCTGCTCAGCCTCGGGAGTTCTCAGGGATGGTGAGCTCGCGATCAAGAGGGCCAACGCAGCCCCCAGCACCAACGCGAAGATGATGGATTTGCGGATCATGGCTGCATGATCTCCATGCCACACTCCTGGCAGGGCCAGCGGACGTTGTCGCTAAGGTCTTAGACGTACTCTCGGCAGTGTGGTTCCGCATTCCGAACACACTCCCGACACGTTGCCGGTCAGGTTGTAGCCGCAATTCACGCACTCGCCGCGTCTCCGCCGTTGTCGTCGCCGTAATGGGCCGCGGATGAAGGCGGTCACCGGGTAGGCAAGCATGCCAGTGCAAACGAACCAGTATGGTAATGTCACGAGCCACCCCTCGCAGAAAACTGGCGTACTCGGGATAGTCGTGTATTGGAGTATCCCAAATCCTAAGCGCGCCAGCTCCCGAGGGAGGTATTCTAACTCAAGTATGTCTGATCCCGCCGGACGCTGGGTAAGCTGAAAGACACCGTAGCTAAGGCCGAGCCGCTGCGCGGCGAGCGGCGTGATTTGCATCCGGGGTGCGCTTCCCGTCCCTGGATTATGCAAGGTACGCGCTGGGACCACAGCCCAAACGAGTGCCATACCCACCGCCCCCAGCATCAGCACCACGATGAGGGCTTTGTGGATCATAGCAGCGGCAGGTCATTGACCTGCCCTACGTTTTGCGCCGGTTTCGCTGAACGCGACGCGAGGAACAATCCCACCAGGAATACCGCTCCACCCAGAATCAGAATGTGCGTGGGCAGGTGGACCCATTCGGCCGTGGCCTCCGTCGCCGCTTCTGCCTCACCGGACAGGCCAAGCCAGTGCAGCCACTCGGGATGCAGGACCATCAGCGTAGTGAGCCCGTTGTGGATGAGATGGGCGACGATTCCCGGCAGGATCGAACGCGACTGCCAGCACAGAAGCCCGAGGACTATGCCCAGACCGGCGGTCACCGCGAACTTGAACACGAAGAAATGGAAGACCCCGAAAACAGCAGCCGCGACGAGAATCGACGTCCAGCGCCCGGCGGCGGAGCTTAGCGAACTCAGCAGGAACCCTCGAAAGAGCAACTCCTCGCACACGGCCGGTATGAACGCGATCAGCAGCAGCACCACGCCCGTCGGCATTGTCGCGAGCGTCTCCGCGAGTCGCGTGGCGCTTTCAACTACCGAGTGCGGCGTTCCCAGAAGCCACTGTTGGGCGACGTTCAGCTCGTGGGCGGGCACCCACGCAGCCACCCCGATCAGCACGCCCGCAATGAGGTGTCGAGCGGCCGGCATCCGCAGCGACAGCCCGTTAGACACCTTAACCTTCCAGT
>CBDUZY010000170.1:0-6353 GCA_965371825.1 uncultured bacterium | reverse complement strand
GCTGGATCTCGGCACCGGGGTCGTGTTCTCGCTGATATCGGTCCGAATGATTGTGGAAGGTGTCTTCGAGAGCCGCGACAGGACAGCCGGACGAATCGACGCGCTTCAAGTACCTGGACACCTCGCGAAGCAGCTCGCGATCGGCGCAGCTGGTGGAGTGCTGCCCGGTCTGCTCGGAATCGGAACTGGCGGAGTTCTCGTGCCGGCATTTTCGTTGATCCTCAAGACGTCCATCAAGACTGCTATTGGCTGTTCCCTGGTCTGTTTCTCGGCCAACGCTCTGATAAGCTCAGTCTTCAAGCTCTCTCAAGGCTATGTCAACTTGGCTGTTGCCGGCCCGGCTTGTGTGGGAACTCTATTCGGGGCATGGCTGGGGGCAACCTTGAATCGGAGATTCCCGTCGGCGGCGCTGAAGGTCGTGTTCGGCGTCGTTTTCGCATATGTTTCACTCAGATTCATTCTGTCATTCTGCGGAGTTCGAGTATGAGGGTCGCCGGCTTGGCCGGGACCGCGAAGATGACCAAGGGCAAGTCGTTTGGGGTCGCCACAGCTGAAGGCGTGCGCGACAGAACCGTGCCGGAAAACCGCGTCGTGCGGTCGGCAGCGCCGGGCGAACAGCCTGCAAGGAGAAACGAGATGAAACACCTGTTCTCATACATCGTAGCGGTCGCCGCGCTGAGCAGCGCGGGGTGTCACGACCTGTTAATAGAAAACATCCCACGGGACACTATTGCCACCGCGGCCAGATTGTCTCCGGCACTTTGTGCAGAGGACTTGCGGACCAACGTAACTTTCCTAGCCTCCGATGAGTGTGAAGGTCGACTGACCGGATCGCCCGGCGTGGCGAGGGCGGCGCAGTACATCGCGACCGTGCTGAGCAACGCCGGCCTGCAGCCCGCCGGCAGCGACGGCAGCTACTATCAGCCGTTCGAGTTCGCAGCCGGCGTACGACAGGTACCCGGCAGGATCCGTTTGGAGATTGTAGCGTCCGGCGAATCCGAAAAGGAGCAGTGTGAGTTGGACACGGACTTTCGCCCGCTCACCTATTCCGGCGACGGCACGGCGGAGGGAGAGGTGGTGTTCGTCGGGTACGGCCTGGTCGAGCCGACGTCGGCCGGGGCTGGGTACGATTCCTATGCGGGCTTGGATGTCTCCGGCAAGATCGTCCTCGCCCTGCGGGATATTCCCGAGGACGTCACGCCCGAGCGTCGACAGCAGCTGGCCCTCTATGCCGGCAGCCGCTACAAGGCGAAGCTTGCAGCGGATCGTGGAGCTGCCGCGTTCCTCCTGGCAGCGGGGCCAAACTCGCCGGATTCCGGGAAGCTGGCGGAGTTTCGGACGAGCGACCGAACCGCGAGTGTTCCAATCGTAGCGGCTTCGATTAGCGGCAAGCTGGCCGATCGACTGCTTGCACCTGCGGGCGTCGACCTGAAAACGCTTCAGACTGCACTGGACGATGGAGAACTCAAACCGCATGCCAAGACCGTGGTTGGCTTTCAGGTGCGACTGGTTGTGGCACTCGAACGCGTCCGGAAGGACTGCCGAAATGTCATCGGCCTGCTGCCGCCTGTCGGAGGGAGTGATGAGTATGTGCTTGTTGGGGCGCATTACGATCACATAGGCTACGGCGAGGGCCTGGGCTCGCTGGCGCGCGAGGGCGAGAAGGGACAGATCCACAACGGCGCTGACGACAACGCCTCCGGGACGGCCTCGGTGCTCGAGATCGCCCAGGCCATCGCCGAGGCGCGCCGCCGCGCCGACCCCTCCAGTCCGCGGCGAGGCGTGATCTTCGCGGCATGGAGCGGCGAGGAACTCGGCCTGGTCGGATCGAGCTACTTTGTAAATCATCCCCTCATCCCCCTCGATAAGATCGTGGCCTATTTCAACTTCGACATGGTCGGGCGTTTGCGAAACGACAAGCTGGTCGTGCAGGGGTTGGGCTCGTCACCGGCGTGGCCCGACCTCATCAAACGGCACAGCGCCTCGGCCGGCTTCGATCTATCCCTTAACGAGGATCCCTATCTGCCGACGGACAGCACCGTGTTCTATACGAACCTTATCCCTGGATTGTCGCTGTTTACCGATCTCCATGAAGACTACAACAGGCCCACCGACGACGCAGACACGCTCAACTACAAGGGGATGGCCCGCGTTGCGAAGTTCGCAATGCGGTTGGTGCAGGAGGTGGCCGACCTCGATTCCGAGATCGCGTACGCTAGAGTCGAACGAGCCGCCCGTTCGGGGAGTAGGATGGGAATGCGCGCTTATACGGGCATCGTCCCGGACTTTGCGGCGGGCGAGGTTAAGGGTCTTAAATTGGCCGATGTGCGGGCCGGTGGTCCGGCGGACGAGGCCGGGCTCGAGGGGGGTGACATGATTGTCGAGTTTGCCGGACAGACCATCGCCGGGCTTCAAGACTACGCCGACGCCCTCATCGGGGTGAAGATCGGTCAGCCCCTTCAGGTCGTTGCGGTCCGCGGTGGTGAGCGCATTACCCTGACAATGACGCCGCGCACTCGATCGAAATAACCGAGACGGTGTGGCACGGGGCCTTACTCTTAACCCGTGTTTTCACCGGTTGGAAACCGGTGCCACACCTGTTCGGTACGCCTTTTCAACCGATGCACCGCCCGTTGGAGCTTGACTGTGAGCACGGAAGGATCAAGTTCACTCCTTGAGACGGCCAGGGGCACATTCCTGGATATCGTCGCCGTCGAGAATCTGCTTGACGCCGAGGTGGCGGTTTCGGTTACACCACTGACCTCTGAGCAAGCCATAGGACGACCGAGCAGGCAGGACTTCCCCATCGTCGAAGGGAAGGAGCGGCTCGTTGAGGCGGTAGTCAACGGCGCCAAAGGCCACGCGTTCACCGACTCCCCGCGGGATTATAGCGGCACGCTGCGTGAGGCTCTCGGCCTGGAGCTATCGTCGAATCATAACCGTGCGGTGTTCATCGCCGTTCTTAATGCAACTCTGCACTCGCTTGGGATGCTCGACACGAGCCTACACTGCCGCGACGACGATCCGGAGAAATGCGCCAAGGAGCTTGCCCGCCACGTCCGCGACAAGTGGGGCAAGGTCGGCGTCGGGCTCGTCGGGTTCAATCCGGCAATAGCCGAGGCGCTTGTTGAGTCCTTCGGCGCAGAGAATGTCCGAATCACCGATCTGAATCGAAAGAACGTTGAGACGTTGAAGTTCGGTGTGACCGTGTGGGATGGGAGAACGCGGACGGAAGAGCTCATCGGGCGATCCGATGTGGTCCTTGTAACCGGCACGACACTCGTCAACGGCACGTTCGACACGATTTGGGATTGCATCCACAGCTACAGAAGAGAGTACATAGTCTATGGCGTAACCGGCGCGGGCGTATGCGAGCTAATGAACTTAAGCAGAATGTGCCCCTACGGCCGCAGTATGTAGGTGTTCGGGTTAACAGGATTGCAGATTATGGACCATTTGAAGAACCTGTCACGTGGCGAATTGCTCAAGATCATCGACGTCCACGCGAAGAACTGGCTGGCACATGATGGGTGCTGGTTTCTGGCGGCCGAGGAGAAATACGGACTCGAAGTCGCGATTGAACTCGACACGCGCGCCTGTGGACTCTTCTCCGCGGCCGAGGCCAGGAGGATCATGAAGGCCTTTGAGATTCCGAAGGCCGGCGGACTGGATTCCCTCGAGAAGGCACTCCGCTATCGGCTTTATGCCACGGTGAATCCGCAAACAATCGAACGGCCGAACGAAAGCACACTCGTCTTCAAGATGCTGGAGTGTCGCGTGCAGGCTGCCCGAAAGCGCAAAGCCCTTCCTGACTTCCCCTGCAAACCCGTCGGCATCGCTGAATACTCCGAGTTCGCAAGAACCGTCGACCCTAGAATAGTGACCCGTTGCCTACAATGCCCACCGGACAGTACCGAGGGGAGTGGATTTGTCTGCGGCTGGGAGTTCCGGACATAGAATACTGGAGGACATCTGCCATGAACAAGCTCCCGGAAGTGAGTCTCAGCTTTGAACGGCTGACACACATGTTGTACGGAGCGGTCACGACTAAGCTCCTCTTGACAGGGATTGAGCTCAAGGTCTTCTCACACCTGACGGAGCCGAGGTCGGCCGAGTCGCTGGCCCGCGAGATCGGCACGCACCCTAAAAGCACCGGGTTGTTCCTGGACGGACTGACGGCCAACGAACTGCTGCTCAAGCGGGATGGACGGTACTGGAACACGCCGTTGGCGGACGCGTTCCTGGTCGAGGATCGCCCGACGTATCTCGGCGATGTATTTAGAAACTTTACTGAGTACAATCGACCGGCCCTCGAGAATATGACTGCCCTGGTCAAGGACGGACAATCCCCACCGATCGTGTTCAGCGATCCATCACTCGAGGAGCGGGAGACCGAGATCTACGGGAACTACCAGCGCGCCGGCGGTGCACAGCAGGTGGCTTCCATGATCAGCAGGCTGCCGGAGTTCCCGCGGCTGAAGAAGATGTTGGACTTAGGTGGCGGCGCGGGACTGATCTGCTTGGCTATCGTGGCCGCCCATCCCACTATGACCGGTGTGATCTTCGACCGCCCCGAGGTCGTCGAAGTAACTCAACGGTTCATCCGTGAGTACGGGCTCCAAGACCGCGTCACGGTGATTGGCGGCGATTATTCCAAGGACTCTATCGGAGACGGTTACGACCTCGTCTGGACGAGCTTCACGCTCAATTTCTGTCGGGGCAACCTCGACGCGATCATCCGCAAGATTCACGCCGCCCTGAACCCGACCGGTGTCTATGTCAGCCTCGCGGAGGGTCTGACCGATGAGCGCACGAAACCGACCATGATGATCAACTCGATGGTTCTCGGCCGCAGTGATCTGATGTTCGACGAGGGCGAGATCGCCCAGGCCATGCTGCGCATCGGATTCAGGTCCGTTCACAGCCGCGTGGCGGAAGGACCCCAGCCCCACGGGCCGGCGATGGTCGACATCGCGCGGAAGTAGCACCGCTCGCCCTGCTCCGCCAAGCGAGGCATGATCCTCTTGATCGGGCAGTGAAATGCGGAGAATCCGCGTCGGCCGTATTAAGACACCCTACGACATAACCGCAACCCAAGGCTTCCATCAGACACACGTATCTGATAGAATGCGACTGGCTCAGGCCCAATCGATCCCGAGTCAGGGGCTGCGTTTCGCGTCAATCCCGTGCGGCCCTTGAGAACGCGTGCCAAAGGAGGGAGAGCTATGTGGTCGAGACCCGCTACGATCCACAAGGCGTTCACGGCAGCGATGGCCGTCGTTGGAATGACCCTTCTCGCGACCGTGTCAGCGACCACGGCGAGTGGGGAGGATCGCAAGTTCCTGGTCATCCTCGCACACTCGCCGAAGCAGTACCCGAGTCCGGATCGTGACCCACCCGGACAGCCTATCGGCGGCCTGCCCAACCGGCAGCTCATTCGCAACCAGTACTTTGATCGACTCGACCCCGACGTCGGGTCCTTCGCCGAGTACTGGGAGGAGATCAGCTACGGGGACGTGACCATCAGCGGCGAGGTCACCGACTGGATCGTCCTGCCATGGTCGATTCAGCCGCCCCTCTTGAATCCGGAAGACGACGACCCGCTCAACCCTCCGTTCGACGACGAATCGGTCCACCGGAATTCACCGGCCGTCTTCTTCGATCTGAACCAAGACGGCGCTTATCGGTACGGTCTCGGAGAGCGCTTCGACAACGGCCTTGCCGCTTCCATCCTCGACACCGACGGCGACCCGCACGGTAAGGACAACGGCCCGTTCTTCCAAACGCCGGGCAGCTTTCACCTCACCAGCACCGGCGACCCCGTCTGGAAACCCGGCGAGCGCTTTGTGGATATGGACGGGGACAGTCGCTGGGATGGACTTGACGAAGCGAACAACTCGATGGACTGGGACGGCGACGGCCGGCCCGATCTCCTCGGTCCGTGGATCGACCTGAACGGCGACGGAAGACCCAACAACTACGACAACTGCGTATACTTGGCTGATTCCGACAACGATGGCAATCCCGACTGCTGCCCGAACGGACCGGGAACGCTGGGATGCTTCGGTCTGCGCTCGCAGGCGGAACCGGCTTGTCCGGGAACGGTGTGGGTTGCCGGAGACGGGGTCCAAATCATCGACTGCAACGGAAACCTGATCGACGACGCAATCGACATCGCCACCGGTTGGAGCTTCGATCGACTGCCAGTAACGGAAGGGGACGACGTGTGCGAGACGCCCCATCCGGACGGCATTCCGGATGAGTGTGAGTTCGAGAACGGGGCCGGATCATGCACGGGCGAACAACCGCCGAACTGCCACACTGAGGACCCCGACCCCTGCTGCGCTCTCCCC
>CBDUZY010000169.1:0-6357 GCA_965371825.1 uncultured bacterium | reverse complement strand
GTCGACGGTCGGTTCCGATCCCGGGCGATGCGCCTCAGGCGGGGGATGACGATCGCGGCCACAAGGAGCAGGGCTGCTGCGATGCTCAGTGGTTCGGGCAGAAGCCCGTCGTGCGGGTGGGTGACCCCGAGGCGCCACGCCGGTGCGAAGTACTGTACGACGGCTCCGGCGGCGAGACTTCCCACCGCGACCCCCCCAAAATAAACTGCCGTCCCGGCCTTGCCCAGCTGCCGGGATATGACCAGGGCCGAGGCGAGGTTGGTGGCCGGTCCGGCCAGCAGTAGCACCAGGGCTGCACCGGGTGCCATTCCCTTGACCAGAAGTGCGGCGGCCAGGGGCGTGGAAGCGGCGGCGCAGATGTAGAGCGGTATGCCGATGAGGAGTGCGGCGATCATCTGACCCGCCGCGCCGCCCGGCAGCTTCTCGAGAAAGTCGCCCGGGAGCATGGCGAGGATCACACCGGAGAGGAGGATGCCGAGCAGCAGCCAGCCGCCGATGTCCGGAATGAGCTCCCGAAACACGAAGTTCCACGCGCGGCGCATGCGGCCCGCTGGGTTCTGACCCGCCTGGTCGCCGCTGCAGCACGCGCACGTCAAAGGCTCGGGTTGTGCAGGAGAATCGTCCGGCAGCAGGTTGGCCACGGTGCCGGTGATCACGGCCGTGATGACTGCCGCCACCGGCCGGATGACGGCCCAGATCGGTCCCAGCAGCGCCCACGTCAGCGCGATCGAGTCGGCGGAGGTTTCCGGTGTGGAGATGAGGAACGACAGTGTGGCACCGCGTCCTGCACCCTGCCGCCGCAATCCTACCGCCGCAGGAATGACCCCGCACGAGCAGAGCGGAATGGGCACGCCCAGCAGCGCCGCCTTCCACACCGACGCCTGCCCACGCCCGCCCAACTGGGCCATGATCCACTCCTGGGGAACCCACGCATGCAGGACACCGGCAACCAGAAGGCCCAGCCAGATGTACGGAGCGGCCTCGAGCAGCATGCCCCACGCGGCGATCATGGCGTCGAAGACGAAACTCATCACCGGGACCCATGCTTGACGTGCGCGGTCGCCTGAGCGAACAGCGTACGGACATGTTCGTCATCGAGACGGTAGTAGACCATCTTCCCGTCACGACGGCTGCGTACGATGTGGTGCGTCTTGAGCAGGCCCAGCTGATGGCTCACGTTGGACACGCGCATGTCGAGGAGTACCGACAGATCGCAGACGCACATCTCGGCGTGCGACAACGCATCCACGATGCGAACACGCGTAGGATTGCCGAGCATCTTGAATGTGGCGGCGAGGCGTTCGGCCTGCACGCTCTTGAGTGTGCCCCGGGCGACTTTGCGGATGAGCGCTTCGTCGAACGCGAATACGTCGCACGCGGGCACCACGGTCCGTGTACCCGGAGCCCTGGTCACGGGACAGATATTATAACATTTGAACAAGTTGTCAAGTGAGTCTTAACCGATGTCTGTCCCGGCCTCGTGGTCCATCCTCACCGTCGTCGGGGGGACGGGCCATGAATTGGGCCCTGTCGTTTCCGAGCGCGGCCGCTATGCCGCAGCCGGGGCTTGGCGAGCACCGAGCTGGCGATCGAGAACGAGCAGTTCGGGTCCGTGATCACCGATCTGCTTGAGCGTGTCGATGATCTGGGTCGCCTGCTCTTCTTCTTCCACCTGCTCGGTCACGAACCACTGCAGTTCCGCCGTGGTTGCGTGGTCCTTTTCGCTGGTGGCCATGTCGTAGAGCTCGTGGATCTTGGCCGTCACGGACTGTTCGTGTTCCAGCACCTGCTCGAACATCTTCAGCGGCGTGCCGAACGCCGACGGCGGCTTGTCGACGGCCTCCAGGGTGATGCGCCCGCCGCGGCGGGCCACATAGTCCATCAGCCGCGTAGCGTGCGCGATCTCTTCCTGCCACTGCAACCGCATCCAGTTCGCGCAGCCCGGCAGGGTGTCGGCCTCGCACTGAATGGCCATGCTCAGGTACAGATACGCCGAGTAGAATTCGTGTTTTACCTGTTCGCCGATCGCGTCCTGCATCGTCTTACTTATGTTCATATCCTGTTCCTTTCCGCCTATTCCGAGGCGTTCATCTAACGAACGAGCGCGTCGCTTGTCAAGACGACCGCTCGCGGTCCCGGTCGGCCGTCCGGTTGCCGTCTTGACCCCGCGGCCCGGGCCGCATTGCCTGGGTTGTCTATCGCATGAAAGCCTACCGTATCGACCGGAACGGACTCGGGTGCACGCTCCTCGTCCTGTCGCTGACGTGTTTTTCGGGTGGCTGCGGAGGCGCCGGATCCGACTCGGCCTCCCCCAACGCCGGCCTGCCTTACGTGCCGCCGCCGGAAGGGGTCCCCGCCACACCGTACTGGTATGTCATCAACGACAGCGTGTTCTGGTACGAAACGCACGACTCGCTCGCACTGGCACAGATGAGACCGGAGTCTCCGCCCGAGCGGAAGACGGCGTCACTCTTTGCGTTGCGCGACCTGGGCTGGCGGATGGCCGTGGACCGCGGCCCGGCCCTCCAGCGATCGGGTGATCCGCAGGGTCTCGAACAGCAGGTGTTTCTTCTGGAACGTCAGGCGGAAGCGGGCGCGCTCTACGACAATCCAAGACTCGAGAGGCTGTACCGGTCCGATCCCCGGAGCGGGGGACCGCCCGCACTCGCGGGCGTTTTGCCGGGGATGCAGCACTACGCCCGTGGTCCGGTACTCTACTGGTGGCCCGCCACGGTGGCGGTCGTGTGGAGTCCGCTCATCACCGCGATCCAGGCAAACTCGCTGCTGGACAGTCTCGGCTGCATCAATCTCAGCAATTCGCAACTGACCTACCAGTACTTCGTTCAGCGAGGCTGGTCTGTGGCGCTTCCCGCCGGCGCCGACCTGTTCGCCTGGCTCCGCATGTTCAACGCCGATCCGCGCGTGGTCCTGGCACACCCCGTGTCCGCCATGCGGGATCCGCCCGCGGCGGATTACCGGCTGATTCGTCGAATCGAGGGAAAGCCGATAGATGAGCCCGACGGATTTCACAAACTCTCAGAGCCGTTGAAGAACGCGTACTACATCGCCCACTTTTCCGGCTCCACCGTGTACAGCAAGGGCACGTTCGGCATCGGCGTCGACGGCAACCGGTTCAAGATCCAGATCACCACGAGCCGCGACGATCCGGCGGCCGATTCACAGTTGGTAACGGATGTCGGCGGGAGCGTCGTCCAGCGAATCAAGTTTCTCGTGACCGCGTGGATACCGTACGGGTCGATTCCCGCGCTGGCTGCGGATTCGACGGTGAAGAAACTGGTGGATGTGAAGTCGCGTCGTTAGAGTCGTGTCCCAGAATCGACATCTGCTCCGATCGGCTGCGAAGGGGCGCAGACTCCGTCCTCGGCCGATACCGTCCTCACCGGCCGCGGGTCAGCCGGCGCACTCGATACAGGGTGCCGGGCCCGCTCGCAGGATGTAATTCACCAGGACCACCACGTCGACGATGCTGATCTTGCCGTCGCAATTGGGATCGGCGACCCGGGGATCGGCGGGTTCGGGACCACCCTCGAACAGGTGATTCACCAGATAAATGATGTCGCCGGTGGTCGCGCGGCGATTACCGTTCATGTCTCCCAGGGCGTGCCATGACGATGTGTACAGATCACTGCCGCCCAGTCCGTCTGCGCGATGGTACGACGCAAAGAGCAGGTGCATTCCGTCGACCGTGACCGTGGGGTACTGGTCGAAGTCGGGGGTGTTGACGTCGCAGAGCGTGGGATGCGGCTCGCTCCAGGCACTGTCCGCGCGGTATGCGTGCCATACGTCGTCCAGCCCCAGGCCGCCCTCCCGATCGGTGGTAACGTACAGCAGGCTGCCGTCCGCTACTGGATACGCACTCATCTCCCGTGCTGATGTGGCCAGGGTCGGCACGGGCACGCGCGGGGTGAATGTCGGAAAAGCACCCGCGGCAATCAGGATGTCACCGCGATTGGTGCCCGATTGCGTGCGCGCCGAAAGGTACAGTCCCTCCGCAGCCTCGGCGGCGTACCACTCGTCGTTGTCCGTGTTCACTTCGGGACCGAGACGCTGCGGATCGGACCACGTCCGTCCGTCCCACGTAGCGGAGTAGATGTCGAATCCGCCGGGACCACCCACACGATCGGAGATGAAGTACAACCGCTGACCGTCGATCGACAGCGTTGGATTGAGCTCGTTGTAGGCGGGAGTGTTGAGCGCTGAGAGGGGCAACGGCCGGCTCCACGTGTCTCCTTCGCGACGGGAGACGTAGAGGTCGTTGTGGCCGGCCCCGGTGCGTGCGAAATAGAGCGTCCTCCCGCTGTCTGCGAGCACGCCGGAGAGTTCGTTTGCGGTGGTGTTCACGGGAGCCCCGAGATTGACCGGATGGCCCCAAAAGCCGGTCTGGGCCCAGGCGCAGGCGCCTGTGAGGATGACGGCCAGGGCCAGTAGACACGAGCAATAGCGTAGCACTCCTACCTCCAGCGTATAGCGGACGTGGCAGCCCCGAGCAGGGAGCTTCACGGGCAACGACACCAATATAGCCCACTTCGCGATTACGTCAATACACCCGGTCTATCGCCGGTGCGGGGGTCTCAATGCAATTCATTATGTCGCAATGAGTTGTACGCAAGAAGTCCTAGCTTGAACAGGCTCGCAAACGCCGTACGCTAGTCACTTCTGGAGGTCTCAAGGTCCGATCTCGGGAACAAAACAGGGGGCAAATCGTACTTATATATGCGCATACTAATGAATCGTGTTGCTCCTAAACGGTTGAGTACATGCGCATTGGTTCCTTCCATAGCCCCGGAGGTCAGGGACGCCTCCGGGGCTCTTCCTTCTGGTTCTGATCGCTATCATGTTGTACAATAAGCAGTTAGCTGTGGTGGGCCACGCTGACGGAACGCCGGTGTGTGGATAAGATGTTGAAACGCAGGGAATTATATGGTCCGGAGGCTTATTTTTCTTGACAAGCTGCCCCATGCCGCATAAACTTCTCGCCGCATTGGAGTCGTATACCCGGCTCCGGGGTAAATGTCTTGACTTCGGAGTGCCTGTGTGTATTCTCCGGGTCCGCGATTTTGATCTTTGACAACTGAAGAGTGTGCACCATGTCATGCAAAAGTGCAGGATCCTGTCTGAACCTTTAGGGGAACAGATTGGAGGTCAATAGAACAACGAAAGCGTTGTTTTGCTACGGATCAGCTTAGGCTGTCCGTGAAGTCCGATTGAGAATTATGCAATCGAATATCAACGGAGAGTTTGATCCTGGCTCAGAACGAACGCTGGCGGCGTGCTTAATACATGCAAGTCGAGCGAGAAAGCTCCCTTCGGGGGGTGAGTAAAGCGGCGAACGGGTGAGTAACACGTGGGCAACCTGCCCTCGGATTCGGGACAAGCTTCCGAAAGGAGGTCTAATACCGAATATGGTCGTTTGGTGGCATCGCCGAACGAGCAAAGATAGCCACTACTTGTAAGCTATCGTCCGGGGATGGGCCCGCGGCCCATTAGCTTGTTGGTGAGGTAACGGCTCACCAAGGCGACGATGGGTAGCCGGCCTGAGAGGGTGATCGGCCACACTGGGACTGAGATACGGCCCAGACTCCTACGGGAGGCAGCAGTAGGGAATATTGCGCAATGGACGAAAGTCTGACGCAGCAACGCCGCGTGGGTGATGAAGCATCTTGGTGTGTAAAACCCTGTCAGTGGGGAAGAAACTCGTCGAGAGTAACTGCTCGACGCCTGACGGTACCCACAGAGGAAGCACCGGCTAACTCCGTGCCAGCAGCCGCGGTAATACGGGGGGTGCAAGCGTTATTCGGAATTACTGGGCGTAAAGAGCGCGTAGGCGGTCTTTTAAGTCAGGTGTGAAAGCCCGGGGCTCAACCCCGGAAGTGCACTTGAAACTAAGGGACTTGAGTATGGGAGAGGGAAGTGGAATTCCTGGTGTAGCGGTGAAATGCGTAGATATCAGGAGGAACACCGGTGGCGAAGGCGGCCATCTGGCTCGACACTGACGCTGAGATGCGAAGGCCGGGGGAGCAAACAGGATTAGATACCCTGGTAGTCCCGGCAGTAAACGTTGGACACTAGGTGTAGGGGGTTCGACCCCTTCTGTGCCGCAGTTAACGCATTAAGTGTCCCGCCTGGGGAGTACGGCCGCAAGGCTGAAACTCAAAGGAATTGACGGGGGCCCGCACAAGCGGTGGAGCATGTGGTTTAATTCGACGCAACGCGAAGAACCTTACCTGGATTTGACATCCCGGGAATCTCTTGGAAACTTGAGAGTGCCCTTCGGGGAGCCTGGAGACAGGTGCTGCATGGCTGTCGTCAGCTCGTGTCGTGAGATGTTGGGTTAAG
>CBDUZY010000168.1:0-6358 GCA_965371825.1 uncultured bacterium | reverse complement strand
TGCCGCGCTTCCGGGCTGCGGGCCGAGCTATCGTGAGCTGCGCAGTATGGGTCAATCAGCCGTGCTTCGGGGGGATTATGGACCGGCACGCCATTTCTTCCTCCAAGCTGAGGCGAAGAGGCCCCGGCGCATCGAGAACCTGCACGACCTCGGTGTGTGCAGCGCGGTTCTGGCTCGACAGAAGTTCGAGCAGATGAATCACGCGGCCGCGTTTCGCGAGGTCGACGACGCGATCGATTACTACAATCGGTCGATCGACGTGCACCCGGGCCACCAGGCGTCGCTCGAGGGGCTTAACGTGGCGCTCGAGCTCAAAGGTCAGTTCGACGAAGCTCTCGAACAAGCCCACTGGGCGGCGGAGTTCGTCGGACCGTCGGCAAGGCAGCAGATCTTCCTTGCCCGTGAGCTGGAGCAGCGCGGCGACGTGGACGGAGCAAGGCTTCGGTATAGACAGGGTGTGGCCATGGAGCCGCGAAACCCCGAGGCTTATGTCGCGATGGCTTGGTTCTGCCTGCGTCATGGCAACGAGTCGGCGGCGGTGTTCCATTTCCAGGAGGCCTATCGTCTTGATCCGGGCGATGCCGACGTGCTCGAACAGCTAGCGATTCGCAGTGCGGTTCCGCAAATCGAGAGTACCCGACACAGAAAGCCGTAGACTATCGCATGTGCGGAATCTGCGGCGTCGTTCACTTCACGGATGAACCCGTAGCACCGGACGCGCTCGCCGGGGCGTGTGACGCCCTGCGACACCGCGGCCCGGATCACACGGGAACATGGCTCGAGCCGGGCCGTGGTGACTCGCCGGGGCGTGTCGGTCTGGGGGCGACCCGACTCGCCGTTCTCGATCCCAGCCCATCCGGTCACCAGCCGATGCACGGCGGCCATGGGCGCTTCCACCTCGTGTTCAACGGGGAAATCTACAACTACCGCGAAATCCGCAACGAGCTTCAAAGCGCCGGCGAGCGATTCGTGACAGAGTGTGACACCGAGGTCGTGATGGCGGCATGCGCCCGATGGGGAGCTGACGCCCTGTCGCGATTCAACGGCATGTGGGCCTTGGCGTTCTACGATTCGCAAACGCGCGCGGGCTTTCTGTCGCGCGATCGCTTTGGAATAAAACCGCTTCTATACAGCTCGGATGCCTCGGGGCTGCGCTTCGCGAGCGAACTCGGAGCTCTGACCGGAATCGGGAGGTTCGACCGTACGATCGATCGGCGGGCGGTCGTTGGGCTCCTGCAATTCGGCTACATCGCTCACCCGTCCACGATATACGGTCAAGCGCAACGCCTCCCACCCGGCCACTATCTGACGTTCAACGCATCGGGTCCGGGCGACCCGGTGCGCTACTATCAACTTCCCATGGCGAACCGGGAGCAAGACGGCGAAGAGGACTACACCAACGCTCGGGCCCGCCTTCGTCGTTGCCTCGCCGACGCAGTCGTGTCGCGGCGCGTGTCGGACGTCCCGATCGGAGCGTTCCTTTCCGGCGGGCTGGACTCCTCGATCATCGTCCGCCACCTTTCCGCCGTCATCGGACGCCAGGTGCAGACCTTCTCCGTCGGTTACGCAGGCCAACGGTCGTACGACGAGACCCGCTTCGCGCGGATCGTTGCGAGTCGCTTCGGCACCCACCATCGCGAACTGGTTTTGACGGAGGGCGACGTGCTCGACTCGATCCCGCCCCTGTTGGACCACCTCGGGGAACCGTTCGGCGACAGCTCGATCATTCCGACCGCCTTGCTTTCGCGCTTCGCCCGGCAATTCGTGACCGTCGCCCTAAGCGGTGACGGCGGCGACGAGCTGTTCGGTGGATACTGGCGGTATCTCGGACATGACGCCCTGGCGACCTACGAACGACTGCCCTGGTTTCTGCGCCGGGCGATCATCGAACCGCTGCTCGACGGGATGAGTTCGTCGAAGTCCTCGCCGCTCGGCAACCGTATTCGCCAGTTTCGCAAGCTGCTGCGAACCGGTGGCGACGACTTCATAGGCCGGCATATCGCGTGGTCACGCATCCTGGCGCCAGAGGCGGAGTCGATCCTGACCTACCCGAGCGATGCCGACGTGTGCGATCGGGCGGTGACCACGCACGCCCTGACTGCGACGTCGCAAATGCCGGGACCTGACTCGCTCAACCGCATCCTCGCGTTCGACGTTCAGCATCAACTACCCGCGGACATGCTGCATAAAGTGGACTTAGCCGGGATGATGCACTCCCTCGAGGTGCGAGTTCCGTTCCTCGATCCCGAGGTGGTCGAGCTGGCCATGGCGATGCCGTCGTCATTCAAGATAGACCGAGGCCGCCGAAAGCGAATTCTAGTCGACGCGTACCGGGGCCATCTGCCAGACAAGATCCTCGATCGCCCCAAGCAAGGCTTCGAGGTGCCTATCGGCGAGTTTTTCCGAGGGCCGCTGGCGGAGATGTTCCGCGACACCGTGACGCGCGACGTCGTGGACAGCTTCGGCTTCTTGTCATACGACGCGATCGAGGGTGTCTACCGCGACCACGCCGACCGCCGGGCCGAGCACGCCGACCTGCTGTTCGCCCTGCTGTCACTTTGCTGGTGGCAGACCAACACAAACAAAAGCGTGTGCTGACTTATGTCGCGACGCCCTCCTTCGGATGTTTGCAGAAGTCGGCGGGGGATGATAAGGCCTGCGTGTGTGAATCGTGAACCGGACGGACAGCCTCGCAGGGGCGGGATAAACAAGCCCAGGGCAACGCCCTGGGTACCCTTGGCCGACATCAAAGGGAGCCCTACAAGGGCGGTATAAGCGTATCACGCCCTTTCAGGGCTTACGTCGTGTCAGACCTGATCCTACCCAGGGCGTTGCCCTGGGCTCTCTTAGAGCGCCCTTTCAGGGCGATAAGAGCCGCTCTGGCGGTGTAACACGCGTCGCGGGAGGAACGGTCAAGACGGCCGCCGAAAATGTCCGGTATGCTTAGATCGTACATCGCGATGAACTCCTCTTGCAGTGATCTCGGGGGCGGATAGAATAAAGGGCTCGGCGGAATTGGTTGACGGAAGGCAGCGGAAGGCGGGTAGAGCAATGAAAAAGGGCATCCATCCCAAGTACATGGATTGCACGGTTCGCTGCGGTTGCGGCCACACGTGGGAGACACGGAGCACCATTCCCGAGATCAAGATCGAGATCTGTTCCTTCTGCCATCCGTTCTTCAAGGGCGGCGGCAACAAGGTCATCGATACCCTCGGGCGGGTCGACCGGTTCACGAAGAAGTTCGGGACCGACTACTTCTCCAAGGCCAAGAAGACGAAACCGGCGCCGATACGGCGCGGTTAGCTACGTCAAACGAAAGCACCGACTCACGCGCGTGGGCCGACTGGTCGGTCACGCGCGTGGTTCTTTTTTGAGTCGTCATTCGGGCCTGCGTCCCGAGAGGGCGACATGGGTGCGGCCGACCGGTGAATCGGCTGCGAGCTGCCAAGACGATGACCCAAGACGTCAACGACAGACTCATCGCCAGATTGCAGGAGTTGGCTGACCGATCCGATGCGTTGAACGATCAGCTCGCCGATCCCGAGGTGGTCTCCAATCCGGTGAAGTGCGTGGCGGTCACCAAGGAACTCGGTCGACTCCGGCGCCTCGTCGGCCCGTTCAGACAGTTCTGCAAGGTCCGAACCGAGATCGAGGATGCTCGGGAGATCACTTCCGATCCGTCGGCCGATCCGGAGCTTCGGAGCCTGGCTGCTGATGAGATCGCCGAGCTTCAAACGACACACGACGAGCTGCTCGAATCACTCAAAGGTGCGATCGTCAGCGATGACGACGCCGTTATCGAGTCGGTGATCGTGGAGATTCGCGCGGGCACCGGTGGCGACGAGGCCGCCTTGTTCGCCCGCGACCTCTACGAAATGTACCTGCGTTTCTGCGAGAAGAAGAAGCTGACCGTAGAGGTCCTCGATCAGAACGGCTCCGAGCTCGGAGGGCTCAAAGACGTCACCATGAACGTTCGGGGCCCCGAGGTCTACCGCCTTCTCGGCTATGAGGGCGGCGGACATCGCGTACAGCGCGTACCGAAGACCGAGGCCCAGGGTCGCATTCATACCTCCGCCGCCACGGTCGCGGTTCTGCCCGAGCCGGAAGAGATCAACATCGAGGTCGATTGGGATCGGGACGTCGAGGAGTTCGTCTCCCGCGCCGGCGGGCCGGGCGGTCAGAATGTCAACAAGGTGTCATCGGCCATCCGCCTGTCCCACAAGGAAACGGGTATCACCGTTTCCATGCGCGACGAAAAGAGCCAGCACAAGAACCGGGCCAAGGCGCGGCGCATCATGCTCACCCGCCTATACGACGAGCAGCGGCGCAGCATCAACACCGAGCGCGACAGTGCACGTAAGACGATGATCGGCAGCGGCGATCGCTCTCAGCGCGTCCGCACCTACAACTTCCCCCAGAACCGTGTCACCGATCACCGTATCAACCTCGACCTCTACTCGCTCGAGAAGATCATCCAGGGCGATCTGGATGAGCTTGTCGAAGCATTGCAGACGCACGACAAAGAGCAGCGGCTCAAGAACCTGTGACCGTCCGGTTCCGATCCCCCGCGCGGAGGAGGCGGGCGCAAGCCGCGGCTTGCGAGCAGTTGGCCACTGGCGAAACTCGATTTAACGCTTGCATCTCCTCCGGGCGATCGGTTATCCTGGAGTTTCCGTGTTTCAGCCGGGCGCAGTCACTGCGATTCGATCATCGGTAGGCGTCTGAGCATTACAGCGTCAGTCGCGGGGGCATGCACGCGAAAGCGGCGCAGATCAACGGTGGACCCGTCGGACCGGCCGCAAGGTCGGCGTCTTGGCATTTCACGAAAAGGGGCGTGTCATGAACGTGCCACGTTTGGGGACTTCGGCATGGCATCCTGTCCGTGTAGTGGGGCGTGCGACGTGGGTTCCGTGGTTTGGAGCGTTAGGGCTCGCCACCTGCCTCGTTCTGTTCCCCGCGTCCGCGGCCGGTGACCCACAGGATGCCCAGAGCCGCTACACTCCTACCGGCCCTCCGCCCGAGAACGGGTATGAGCCCTACGGGATGGCCACGGGCGAGCGGGCCGCAAAATCTCAAACCCAGGCCACGATCGCCGGCGTACCCTCCTACCTGTGGCGGCACGGGTGCGGTCCGACGGCCGCCGGAATGGTCATCGGCTACTGGGACGGACATGGAGGCAGCAAGCTCATTCCCGGCGACGCTTCAACGCAGACCTATGCGGTCAGCCAGGCGATCGCCACCGGTGACGTGGCCAACACCCACTACGCTGACTACTCGCTCCCTATGGACTCTTGGCCCGGGACTCTTCTCTCCGACAAGTCCGAGCCGCCATACGGTGACGAGCATCCCGACGACTGTCTTGCGGACTTCATGGAGACCTCCTGGTCAGCTTCGGATAACTACTACGGTTGGTCGTGGTTCAACGATGTGGACAACACCCTTCGCGACTATGTCGACTACACGAACGCGACGTATGGATCGAGCTATCTTGCGACCGCATACAACGAAACTTGGGGCGTCTTTACGTGGGCGGATTTCGTCGCCGAGATCGACGCCAACCGACCGATGGTGTTCCTTGTCGACTCGGACGGCGATGGCGGTACGGATCACTTCGTAACTGCAATCGGCTACCGAGATGATTACGGCTACAATGAGTACGCCTGTCTAGATACGTGGTCTACGGGTCGAGCAAGGTGGGAACGGTTCCGACAGTTGAGCGGCACATACGCGTGGGGGATCTATGGGGCGACGTATTTCGAGCTGACCCACCGGGAACCCGTTGATCCGGAGCCCAGCGCCATCGAGAGGAACCGCTATATTTCGATGGCCATCCCAACGAGCGGTCCCGCGCAGGAGACAGCCATCCGCGTGCGGCTCACCTCGCTCCACCATCCGCCAACGTCGGCGGACGCCCCGGACTTCAGCGCCTGGGAGGGTGAGTACCGCTGGGTCAACGCCCTGAACGAAACCCACACGTGTCCCGACTCGCCCAATTTCGGCAGCACGTTCAGATGTGCCGTGCTGGGCTGCACACCGGAGTACCGCGACTGGGCGGCGGAAGTCGGCGGCGAGGTGTTGCACGTAACCGGTGCGGCGATCGTTCCCAGCTCTCAGTACGACATCCTGCTGTTGGACTCAAGCTGCCAGGGCAACGAGGTATCCTGCACTGCCGTGTCCACTGAGGTATCGGTTTCAACGGCCTTGTTCGGGAACGTGGATGACGACCCGCAGCTCAATGTTTTGGATGTTGCCGAAGTCGTTGACCACCTTAAGGGTGTAGCCGGATCGTTCTCCAAGTCACGCGTCCACATGCGACCCAACGTTCCCAACGCGTTCGGCGAGAACGTGACGGTCCTGG
>CBDUZY010000167.1:0-6380 GCA_965371825.1 uncultured bacterium | reverse complement strand
AGGAGCTTGGCCTGCATGGGAAGAGGCATATCACCGATCTCGTCGAGAAACAGCGTGCCGGCATCGGCCGACTGAACCAGACCCTTGCGATCACCGATGGCGCCCGTGAATGCCCCTTTTACGTGGCCGAACAGCTCGCTCTCCAGCAGCGTCTCGCTGACCGCCGCGCAGTTGAGCACCTTGAACGGCTTACCGGCCCGTGGAGAGTTCTCATGGATGGCCTGAGCGAACAGCTCCTTGCCCGTTCCCGTCTCCCCGACGATCAGCACGGTGCTCTTGCTTCGGGCGATCTTCTTTAGCCGCTTCACTTCCCGGGCTATCGCATCCGAAGTGCCGATGATACCCGAAAACTCGAACGCCCCATCGACCTGCTCGCGCAGCAGCTTCGCATCACGAGCGGCAACGGCCTGCTTGGCGGCACGATGAACCTTGTCTCGCAGCAGGTCTATGTCCAGCGGCTTTATGAGGTAGTCGTAAGCCCGGTATTCGCTGTCGCGACTCAGAACCTCGCGGGCGAGCGCTTCACTCCCGTATGCGGTGATGAGGATGACTTCGGTCTCGGGGCTTGCCTGCTTCGCCTTCTTCAGAACGTCCAGGCCGTCGACCTTCCCGCCGAGCTTGTAGTCCGTGATGACGACGTCCGGGGCGCGGTGCTCGATACTCTCGATCGCGGCGGCACCGGTGGCGACCACGTTGCAGGCGTAGTCGCTGCGCGAGAGGGCCTCGGCGATAGCCGCCCCGTGGGCTTGTTCATCCTCAACAATCAGAACGAAGGCGGTGTCGCTCATGGCGCCAACATTGTAATCGAAATCGCGGCTCAGTCAGCATGTCGGACGCCGCCGCCCGCTGACGCCGATCTCTCACCCGTCGACCTCTGCCGACGCGGAGTCGCCCGTTTCGCCGGAACCATCCTTCGGACAAGCGGGAAGGCGAATGGTGAAGGTAGTGCCCTTCGACAGTTCGCTCGAGAACGTCAGCGTTCCGCCGTGCTCCTCGATAATCCTCCGCGTGATGCTCAATCCCAACCCGCTGCCCTTTGCTTTCGTGGAAAAGAACGGGCGGAATACCCGCTCGGCGTCCTCCGCCGCGATTCCGACACCCGTGTCGGACACCGAGATGAAGACCTCGCCCTCGCCTTCGCCCGCCGCGATCCGCAGATATCCCCCGTCGGTCATGGCCTGTTGACCGTTCAGCACGATGTTCAGAAGGGCCTGGCTGAGGAGTTCCTCGTCGGCCAGGCACATCAGGGGGCTTTCCGCGGTGGCAACGGTCACGCTGACGTTATTGGCCCGGGCCATCGGCTCGAGGAACTGGGCGAGGCGCGAGACTATGAGGTTGATATCGATCTGCGCCTTGTGGAGCGTGAACGGTCCGGCGAGGTTCAAGAACTCGTCGAACAGGTTTTGGAGACGCTCGGCCTCTCGTCTAAGGGCGTCCACCTTGATCAGAGCCCGCCGCCGGACATCGCCGCCGGACGACTGCTCGTCCTGCAGGTCCTCGGCGAGCAGCTTGAGGTTGATCATCATCGTCGACAACGGGTTGCGCAGCTCATGGGCGAGACCTCCTACGAGTTCCGTGATCTGAGCGATGCTGCGCGGATCTTCCTTCACGGGGGTGGATTCGCCGGAAACGGTGATATCTTCGGACACGAGCCGGAAGCGTTCGATTCGCAACGGCCAGGAGCGTAGGACGAGAGACACCCCGGCCGCAGGCGGTGTCATCCGACCATTCCCGGCCAAGGCGCGTTACGACGGGGCTGAATCCGACGGAGGTGTAGAATCCTCCGGCGGCGGGTCGAAAGACTCTGCCGAGTCCGACCCCGCCCCCTCTTCGCGTGCCGGCTCACCCTGGACCACCCGCACGCTCCTAGCCTGAGGCCCGCGGTCGGAGTCAGCCAGCTCGTACTCGACACGTTCGCCGTCTTTCAGACTTCGAAAGCCCTCTCCCTCGATGGAACTGTAGTGAACAAAGACGTCTTTACCGCCATTCGGTCCCTCGATGAAACCGAATCCCTTCTTGACGTCAAACCACTTGACCACACCGTTCGGCATAACCACGTTCCTCCACCGAAGACGGTAGGATTCCAACGCGTCCCGGAGGTGTCACGTACCGGTCCGGAACGACGGACAATCATCCCACTCCGCCCGGGGGTCACGGCAGACCCCGCGTCGGCATCACAACCGCGGTTTGCGGCCGCGATGACAATCAGGTTGCCGCGGTCGCCTGCTCCTCCATCACGACCGCCTTACGCGACAGCTTAATCCGTCCCTGGTCGTCGATAGAGATCACCTTTACGCGAACTATATCGCCGATCTTGACCACGTCCGCAGCGGACTTGACGTACTCCGTGTCCAGCTCGCTAATGTGACACAGACCGTCCTGCCCCGGCGCCACCTCGATGAAGGCCCCGAAGTCCTTAACGCTGCTGACTCTGCCGGAGTAGGTCTTCCCGACCTTCACCTCGGCCGTGACCGCCTCGACCATCTCCACTGCCCGCTCAGCGCCCTTCATGTTGAGGCACGAGACCAGGATCGACCCGTCGTCGTCGATCTCCACGTTGGCACCGGTCTCGGCTTCGATAAGTTTGATGTACTTGCCGCCCGGTCCGATCACCTTGCCAATCTTCTCCGGATTGATCTTCAGGCTGAGGAGACGCGGCGCAAACTCGCTGGTATTCGATCGTGGGGACGGCATGGTGGTGAGCATGTTGCGGAGAATCTCCAGCCTCGCCTCCTTGGCGAGGACGAAGGTCTCCAGGACGACCTCCTGGGGCAGCCCGCGTCCCTTGAGGTCCAACTGGACCGCGGTTACGCCGCGCTGAGTACCGGCCACCTTGAAGTCCATATCTCCGAAGTGGTCCTCCTCGCCGAGGATGTCCACGACCAGCTTCCGCTCACCGTTCTTTTCGAACATGCCGATGGAGATGCCCGCGACCGGCTGCTTGATCGGTACGCCGGCGTCCATAAGTGCCAGGCATCCTCCGCACACCGAGGCCATCGAACTGGACCCGTTAGACTCCATGATCTCCGAGACCAGTCGGATCGTGTACGGGAACTTATCCGGCGTCGGAAGAACCGCCTCGAGTGCCTTCTCGGCGAGATTGCCGTGGCCGATCTCCCGCCGGCTGGTAAAGCCGACTCGCTTCACCTCTCCGGTACACAGCGGCGGGAAGTTGTAGTGCAGCATGAACTTCTTGCTGTACTCCTCGATCAGCCCGTCAACGATCTGCTCGTCCCGACCGGTGCCGAGCGTAATGACACATAGCGATTGCGTCTCCCCGCGCCTAAACAGGGCCGAGCCGTGCACGCGTGGCAGTACGCCCACTTCGGATTCCAGCGGACGGATCTCGGTGAGCCCGCGCCCGTCCGATCGCTTGCCCTGATTGACGACCATGTCGGCGATGATTTCGCCTTCGATCTCGTCCAGGATTCCACGGACGGTGTTCCAGTTCCATTTCTGGTTTCTCCCGTTGCCGTCCTCCGGTTCGTATTCCGCTTTGGCGGCCTTGTATACGTCATTGACCGCGGCGTATCGATCCTGTTTTCCTCCGACGGTACGCGCCGCCCGGAGCTGCTCACCGTACTTGTCGCGAAGCTCGACGACGAGTTCGTCGGTAGACGGCGGAGGCGTCCACGATTTTTCCTTGCCCGCCTTGCTCTGGAGCTCGGCGATCATCTCACAAATCTCGACGATGACCTTGTGGCCCAGTTCGATCGCCCCGGTCACGACATCCTCGGGCACCTCCTGGGCGCCGACCTCGATCATGTTGATGGCGTCCTTGTGACCCGCGAGCACCATCTCCATCGTCGCGAATTCCATCTGTTGCTGCGTGGGATTGACCACGTACTCGCCGTCGACGTAGGCGATGCGACAGGACGCACTCGGTCCCGCAAACGGAATCTGCGAAAGCGAGAGGGCGGCCGAGGCGCCGACCATCGCCGGGATGTCCGGATCGTTCTGCTGGTCTGTGGCGAGCACGAGCGTCTGTATGAGCACTTCGTCAACGAACCCCTTGGGAAACATGGGGCGGATGGGCCGGTCGATCATCCGCATCGTGAGGATTTCCTTCTGCGTCGGTCGTGCCTCTCGCTTGAAGAATCCGCCCGGGAACTTGCCAGCCGCGTAGGTTCTCTCCCGGTAGTCGACCGTAAGCGGAAAGAAATCAATGCCCTCGCGTGGTGACCCGGTCACTACCGCCGCAAGAACTACCGTGTCTCCGTACGACACAACCACCGCACCGGCCGCCTGCCTTGCCACTTTACCTGTCTCGATCCGCAGCGTTCTACCGGCGATCTCACGTTCTACAATGTAATGTTCCATTCTCTATCCAACCGTCACTTTATCCGACACACCAACAGCCCGGCCTGGGCCCAATGCCCAGCATTCGTAATCCGTCTGAGTTTTCTGAGTAAACACATGTACGCGTTGCGAAGCTCGCAGGAGGGCCGTCACGCAAGTCGGTCGCCGTGAAGGATGAACACTGCGCGCCAGCGATCAATCGCATCTGAAGATGCTCAGTTCGACATGGAATAAGCCGCAACACCTCTGGCCCGAGGAACCGGACTACTTGCGCAGCCCAAGGTTCGCGATAATGCTCTGGTAGCGCGACCGATCGGTCCGCGTGAGGTACTTGAGCAGGCTTGCCCGGCGACCGACCATCTTCAGCAGGCCGCGCCGAGCAGCGTGGTCCTTCTTGTTGCTCTTCAGGTGCTCCGTGAGCTCCCGAATTCGAGTTGTGAGCAGCGCAACCTGGACCTCCGGCGAGCCCGTATCGGTCCCGTGAACCCGGTGCTCTACAATCAACCCTGCCTTTGCCTCAACCGTCATCGTCATCGTACTACGTTCCGACGTTCTCTTCCTACTTCTCTTTCGGACTCCAACTTATTGCTTTACAACGACTTAGGTCAATCTGAGATTCTCTTCTCGACCCGTCGACGGGACAATCTATCGACAACCCAGCCACAATGCAACCCCCATACTTCGATAATGTGAAGAGTAGGGCCGGAGACTTCGAGCGGCGCAGCAGCTTCGCGCCCTTGTGGTTCAATTGGGGTGAGAATGGAAATTGTGCTCTCGGCTTGTATTTGCCCAAGGGTGGGGTACATCGGCGAGAGACAGAGGTTCGCCACGCTCAGGGGTGCTCACTAGATGTTCGCACGAAGTTGTCGCGCCGGACTCCGCGGATCGCCGGGTCCGGGTAAGGTATGAATCATCGGTCCGCTCTTCATGGTGTGACCGGGTTTGAGTGCAGGGTGGTAACTGACGTGGGGCAATCGCAACACATGATCAGGGACGCCCGCGGGCGGTCCGTGACGCAGGTGGATCCAGTTGCGATGCGCGTGCTTCGGAAGTTCGACGTGATCCCGCGGGAGCCGCTCGGCGAGATCGCGGATGAGGTCGGGCTCGGGATGAGCAAGGCATCCCGATGGATGCTGATGGTGAGCCTCGTCTGCGCCCTGATTTCGCTGGTCGCCATTGTTGACTACTTCGTCCAGGCGGTTTCGGGAGCTACCGGGTTTCGGCCGGTCCTGAGTAAGATCGGGGGTTTCTTCGTCGTCCTGGTCGGCCCCGTCATGATCCTGGTCGGCGCCCGACATGTTCGCTTTTGGCGCATCAGCAAAGTCATGCTGCGGTACCTACGATGCCCACATTGCGGCTACGATCTGCGCCTCTTGCCCACCAGCCCCGTGGACGGTGCGACAGTCTGCCCCGAATGCGGGTGTGCATGGAACCTGGATCGGAGCTGGGGTCGTGCCGCGGAGCCTGCGCCGGATGCGTCGAGCGATGGCCCCGGAGCGTCTGACACGCTCGACCCCGCCACGGGGAGAGCACTCGAAGACGACCGCAACTGATGAAAGAGAGGAGTTCCAGCGTTGGCTTCTGAATGCCCCGTCTGTCGTGACCCGGTTCCGTGGACTCGCACGTGCTTTACGGCCGCGTGGGGAAGCTGGCGGTGCGAGGGTTGCGGGTCGCTGCTGGGCGTCAGAGTAGGGCGGCGCATCCTCGCCGTTGTGGTCTGGCTTGTGGTGTACTTCGCGGCGACGAGGGTTGTGGCGATCCCGTTTGCGTGGGATCTGCCAGCCACTCTCGCGACGTTCTTCGTGATCTTTGGCGGTTACCTGCTGTTCCTGGACCGACCCCGGGTCATTGAGCCTTGCGGATTTCGTTGCCGTGATTGCGGCTACGACCTTCAGGGGCAGATCGATCCTCGCTGCCCGGAGTGTGGAATGGAATTCGGCGAAGCCCAGATGGCCCGCTTCAGGAGGGTAAGCGGTGAAGTGGATTCACGACGAACGGCCCGTTCACTGACCCGCGCTTGGGTCGTCGGGCTGGCTATAGTCCTGGCCCTGACCATCGCCTTGGTGGTGGGAACTCTGGCA